>CAXMSI010000134.1:0-259 GCA_964196085.1 uncultured Acidimicrobiia bacterium
GGTTGCGTAGCAAAGGTCAGAGCGTCGGGCCACTGCGAGAGAAGGGAACTGCTCAGCTGCTTGGATTCGGACGCTCTCCCATTCGAAGACGCCCAGTGTGGTCTGCGCAAGAAGCGCCACCTTTTCTGGATCTCGTGGAGTGAAGTTCACCAAGCCGTCTTCGGGCTCCACCAAGGTAATGGAGTCGGGCGCCTCAGCCACGGTGCCAATGGCCTCCTGGTGGCCTTCGTGCCCGATATAGAGGATGTCGTACCCCTTG
>CAXMSI010000134.1:298-5051 GCA_964196085.1 uncultured Acidimicrobiia bacterium
AGAGGGCACACTGCATCGATTGTGATCCCAGCCCGATCTGAGGCGGCTGCAACCACTTCGGGAGACGAACCGTGGGCTGACAGCATCACAGGAGCACCAATAGGAACGTCATCGATCGACTCGACGAACACAACGCCCGCTTCCTCAAACGCTTGGACGACCCACTTGTTGTGCACAATGTCATGGAAGCAATAGACCGTGTCGTCAAAGACACGCACCATCCAGGTCAGCGATTTGATGGCCATTTCCACGCCAGCACAAAAGCCGCGTGGTTCGGCGAGCAATACCTTGTTGACATTCATCCAAAAATACTAACTAGGACCTAGAAGCTACACGACTAGGCACCGACCCACTCGACCCAACTCAGGAGTTCGAAGCTTCTCGTTTGTGGCCTCTCGTCGTCTTGTTGTGAGTTAGCCCGAAGCACCCATCAGGGCTAAACTCTCCGCCTATGTCCCGCCTTCCTATCGTCGCCATTGTCGGCCGCCCGAACATCGGCAAGTCAACGCTCGTCAACAGAATCATCGGACGTCGCGAGGCGGTAGTCGAAGAGGCATCTGGGGTGACTCGAGACCGCCGCGAGTTCCTTGGTGACTGGATCGGAACTGAGTTTATGATCCTCGACACCGGTGGTTGGGAAGTGAAAGGCGACGACTTGTCCATGGGTATCTCGGCCCAGGCTGAAGCAGCCATTGGCATGGCCGACGCGGTCATTTTTGTCGTTGATGCCACGACAGCGCTCAGCGAAGACGATGACGGGATCTCAAAGCTTGTTCGCTCGAGTCCTGTGCCTGTGCTTCTTGCAGCCAACAAGATTGATGGTGAGCGTCATGAAGACCTCCTGTTCCAATACTGGAATCTAGGCCTTGGCGAGCCGTTCCCGATCTCAGCCTTGCACGGCCGTGGGATCGGAGATCTGCTCGACGCGTTAGTAGCTGTGCTGCCCAGCGACTTAGAAGGCGAGCGCTCCAGAAAGGACTCTGTCCCCCGTCTAGCAATTATTGGTCGGCCCAATGTTGGCAAGTCGACGCTACTCAACCTGCTGCTCGGAGAAGAAAGGGTTTTGGTCTCACCAATATCTGGAACCACCCGTGATCCGATCGATGTTGTGATTGAACTCGATGGCCAGCCTTACCATCTCATCGACACCGCAGGGATACGGCGCGCTCCAAAAGTTGATGACAACGCTGAGTTCTTTGCTGTGCGACGCGCAAAAAAGGTGATGGAGAAGGCCGACTTGGCTTTTCTCATGATCGACGCGGTCGATGGCGTAACCCACCAAGATCAGCGACTTGCCGAGGAGGCAGCCGCGGCGGGCTGTGCGGTGATTGTGCTCCTCAATAAGTGGGATGCCATTGATGAACAGCAACGCGAAGCCACGGAGATTTCGGTTCCTGATCGGCTCGGCTTCTTGGGGTGGGCTCCTGTCCTTCGAATTTCTGCGATGACAGGGGCAAGAACTCAAAGGATCCACGCTGCTATTCAGATGGCCTTGGAGCACTACGGGTTCAGGGTGCCTACCGGCGAACTCAACCGGCTCTTCCGAACCTGGCAGGCAGCGCATCCGCCGCCGGTACGGAAAGGGCGTAGGGCAAAAGTGCAGTATGTCGTCCAATCAAGTGTGGCTCCTCCGACGTTTGTTCTATTCACCTCAGGCGGACAACTTGGTGACGACTACCTGCGGTTCTTAGAAAACCGTCTAAGGGAAGAGTTCGATTTCACCGGGACTCCAATCCATCTTGTCACTCGAAGGAAGCAGGTTCGTGGAGGCTCCTAAGCCTGACGAGACTCCAACGCCGTTCAGCTTCAAGCTGATGGTTGTGTTGCTGGTGATCTACCTCGCCTACCGAATCGCCCAACTCGTCGCCTGTATCCCATCGTGGGAGGGTGGCGGCGATTGCCCGTTCGTGTGACATCTGGGCGAGGTAGTGGCGGCCCTCAAGCCCTTCCTGCAGGACGCCCGAAGTTTTGGTTGCAGCAGCAGCAGCCGTGAAGAGGTGTCGCATTCAAGGAACCACCCCCTTGACTCTTGCCGTATCTCGGTTACTTATGCAGGCATAAATGGATTGATTGGTTGCCCTTATTGGATCGACCTGACTAATGTTTGCACGTTCCCACGGCGCGCCTCTGGCCCGACGCTGGAACTACTACTAAAACTGGAGGATAAAACGGTGAAAACTTCATCAAAGAATCCCTTGCTAAAGCTAGTTGCAATACTCGCAGTCTTTGCGATGATTGCTGCAGCTTGTGGCACGGATTCAGCCGACACGACCGAAGGTACTGAGGCACCAGTAACGACAGACGCACCTGCGCCTGACGCAACTGATGCACCCGCTACCACGGACGCGCCAGCTGACCCGACAATGGATGCACCAGAAGGAACCTACGCAGTAGGTATGACTTCTGACATCACAACTACCAACTTCTGGGCGTACTACAACGCTGATGGAACGGTCTACAACGGTTACACACTTGGCATCACGAAGCCAAGCATGTTTGCTATTGAGTACCCATCCATCTCCGTCGTTCCGCTCAATGCATCTGGATTGCCAGCTGCACCAGTAGAAGATGGCGACAACTGGACTGTTACCCAGGCAATGCTCGACAACCAGAAGTGGTCCGATGGTTCATCCATCACTGCCAACGACGTTGTCTTCACATTTATGGCTGCGCGTGACATGGGCATTGGTGGAACGTGGCTTTCTGCGTACCCATACAATGAAGAGGCTTCGCCACGTCTCCTCGACGTGATCGCAGTAGACGACTACACCGTACAGTACGTGTTCGATTCCAAGCCTGGTCTTGGTATCTGGCCGCACAACGTCGGTACTGGTCCAATCATGCCTGAAGGTGCTTGGGGCGACGCTGTCGCTGCTGCTGTAGCTTCAGATGATGCTGTTGCTTCCATTGAATCAGCTGATGACTCAGTCGACCTTTCTTCCGGAGCGTTCACGCTCGATACATGGGAAGAGGGCGCATTCGTCGTCATGAACTACAACGAGCACTTCATCCCACAGGCTCACAAGGCCTACTCAGATGGCACCATCGAAATTGACGGCGTTCAGTACTACGGTTCTGGCGGCGGCGATGTCACTTTTGACTACTCCGATGGCCCATTTGTTAGCGAGGCAACGTACTCCGTCCAGACCGACCAGGCTGCAGCAATGCTTGCCCTCGAGAACGGCGAGAACGATTTCTGGATCACACCACTTGGTGTTGGTACAGGTCTCCGTCAGCGTGGAATCGATGCACCGAACCTGAACTTCATTGCGAACCCAAATAACGGCTTCCGTTATGTTGCGTTCAATACACGTAAGTCACCAGGTTCGTACCTCGCTTTCCGTCAGGCAACTGCCTACATGATCGACAAAGAGTTCCTCACACAGAACGTTCTCCAGGGAGCTGCAATTCCGCTCTACACCTACGTTCCACAAGGTAACTCTCGTTGGTACGACGCTGACATTGCTGCATCCATCTCGGAGCGCTATGTCGGACTGTCCGAAAGCGATCGTGTATCGCTCGCTGTCGAGGCACTCAAGGGCGCCGGCTTCACGTGGGCTGTTGAGCCAACTGTTGACGAAGACGGAGTTATCACCAATGGTGCTGGAATCGTGGACCCAGAGGGCGTTGCTGTCCCTGACCTCGAGATCCTTGCTCCTCCTGCCTCCTACGACCCATTGCGTGCAACTGCCGCTCTGTGGATCGAAGGTTGGCTCGAGATCATTGGTGTGACGTCACACGCAACACCAACGGACTTCAACACCATCGTGGCTGCTATTTGGCCAGGTGTCGGTGAAGAGATTCCATTCGATATGTACCTCCTCGGTTGGGGACTGGGTAACCCAGCTCTCCCAACATTCCATGAGTCCTTCTGGCACTCAAGGAACCTTGCCGAGACTAACGATGGAAACAACTCCACCGGGTTCAACAACGCTGCGTTCGATGCCGCTGCAGATGCAATTCTCGCTGCAGGGACAGAAGACGAAGCAAAGGTACTCATCTGGGAAGCTGAGAAGATTCTCGCTGATGAGCTCCCATACGTCGTGTTGTTCACTACACCAGTGGTTGAGTTCTACTCGACCGCCGTGAACTACCCATACACCAGTGTTCTCGGTGGCCTCCAGCAGGTCAGCGGTCTTCCAGCTAACGCTGCTAAGTAACCGACCCGATACATTGAATACCCTGAAGGGGCGCCCCATGGGCGCCCCTTCTTCGTTGCTGCCCAAACCTCGGCTCACAGGCATCTATTCATCTATTCATGTGGTATTGTTTCGGCCTACTGTCGGCCCTCGGAGCAGCACTGCATGTTGAAGTTCATTGGCAAGCGCGTCCTTCAGATGATCGGCTTGTTCTATGCCTTCATCCTGATCCTTTTTACGATCATGAGCATGCAGCCCGGTGGAATTCAGAACCAGTTCATTGGTAACCCCAATGTCACCCCAGAGGCCAAACAGATCCTCATCGACCAACTCGGCTTAGAAGAGCCACTGCCGGTACAGCTTGGAAAGACGTTCCTTAACTACACGCCATTTCCGAGGTCCTGGTTCCCGAATGCGGACATCGCTCCCTTCGGCGGTGTGAGTTGGAGCCAGTTCCCACGTCCGGTTGGCGACATCCTCCTTGAAGCCCTACCTCGCACGGCCTTCCTGTTCCTCATCGCTGTGGTGGTTGCCTATGTGCTTGGCTTCAAAACAGGCAAAATTGTCGCGTGGAAACGTGGCTCCTTTCTCGAGAAGGGAGTGATGGCTGGCTC
>CAXMSI010000135.1:0-4994 GCA_964196085.1 uncultured Acidimicrobiia bacterium
CGACCTAACTGCGGTCGACCCTGGAGAGGCGGCGGGCAGCGCAAGGATGGGCGGTTGGTCTTTATGCCCGGCCGCTTACCTTCGCTGCCGGTTGGTGGATTCCGAGACTCGGCCTTTTGCTGCCCAAGCGTTCGCGGTAAACGAACGGGGTCCGTCGTCCATCCCAGCGAGGTACGCCTGCCGGACAGCTTCAGTCAGTTTGGCTCGGGAAGGCTCGTCCAGTTGGTTGACGAAATCAGCGAAGTTCTCGAACTCCATCCGAATCGTCAATGTCGTCGTCTTGGTGTCTGTAAACCCGGCTCGGTGCCAAGCCGTCTCGAGACGACCCGGTTGCGTCAGTGTGCGTCCGAAGATACGTGAGCGAAACTCCTGGCCCCCGGGTGACACCGCAGCTGCTGTGTCGCAGAACAGCCGGTTCACAATGACACCGCCCCCCGCATCCCACACCGTTGCTGCCGCCACGCCCCCTGGGCGGGTCACGCGGTGCAGTTCGCTGATTGCCCGATCCGGGTCTGGAACGAAATGGAGCACGAGTTGAGAAACGCTCCGATCGAACGCCGACGTTGCGAACGGGAGTCTGGCCCCGTCTGCGACGAGGAAGGCTGATCCGCTGGGGTCTCGTTCAGCGGCATATCTGACGTACGCCGCTTCGTAGTCAAGTCCAACCACGAGGGCACTAGGGTCCTGATGGGCCAGCTCGCTCGTTAGGCTTCCAGTTCCGCAGCCCATGTCCAGAATGCGCTCGTTTCGGCCCGGTTCTAAGCCAAAGAAGTCTACAAAACGAGCAGCCAACAGTCGGCTCCATCGCCCCATCTGCAGTTCGTACCCAGCCCCGTCTTGGGCAACGAACTCCGAACCGCTCATGGCTGTGGCCTCTGCATGAATAGCGAGGGTAGTCGCGCAACATGTGAGCCCTTCCGCAATCGGCGCCCTCCTTGTTTTGGCCAATCTGGGGGATAGGCCAAACGAGGGTTGAGGTGGGCTGTCCCTAGCGGCTTAACTGAGTCCAGATGCCCCTTGAGTGTCTGCCTCTACCCCGGTTCCTGTGTCGGAGCTGATTTCGTCGGCGATCCCGGCTCGGCTGGTGCAGGAAGATGCTGTGGTGGTAGGTAACGCAGGACGACAAACGCAGTAAGGAATGCGACCACCACCGGTATCCATATGGCTGTGCCCATGGCGTCGACGAAACCCTGCCGAGCTGCCAAAACCAGTGACTCGCCGGCTTGCCCCGGAAGCTGCGAGGCGACATGCAGCGCTGCGCCTATCGAGTTGCCGGCTGCTTCTGCGGCTTGAGGTGGCAACTGAGCCACAGCTGACTCCATGTTCGTCTGATATGCAGAGTTGAACACTGAACCGATGACGGCCACCCCGATCGCACCGGCCACTTGACGAGTTACATCATTGGTTGCAGATCCGACTCCAGCCTTTGCAACTGGAACAGCACCCATTACGGCGTCAGTCGACGGAGCCATGACATTTCCCATTCCAAAGGACATGGCAATGATCGACAATCCGATGACTGTGTAGCCAGTAGCGACACCGAAGAAGGCGAACGAGACAAGGGCACCTGAGAGAACGAAGAGACCAAAAGCTACCACCTTGGTTGTACCGAACTTCTCCGCCAAGCGAGGAGCCATTGCGCTCCCAATGACCATTCCCAGGGCAACGGGAGCGGTTCTTACTCCAGCCTCGAGGGCGCTGTAGCCAAGCACGAACTGCAGATACTGGGTCAGGAGGAAGATCACGCCGAACAGTGAGAAGAACGCAACGCTGATCGCTGTTGCGCCGCCCGAGAACCTTGCATTTCGGAAGTAGTCGAGGTTCAGCATTGGGTTCTCGACGGTTTTCTCAATCCAAATGAACGCCGCTCCAAACACGGCAGCAATTACAAACGCACCAGCGACCAATGGTGACGTCCAACCTTCAGCCGGACCCTCGATGATTGCAAAGACCAGGGCTGAGATAGCTACTAGTGAGGTAAACGCACCCTTGAGGTCGAGGGGTGTGGCTTCGGGATCCCGACTCGACGGCACCAAGAAGTACCCGGCTATCAGCGCTGTCGCCACGATTGGCACATTGACCAAGAAGACAGATCCCCAGAAGTAGCTCTCGAGGAGGAGTCCACCGACTATTGGGCCAAGACCTATACCGAGACCAGCAACAGCAGCCCAGATCCCAATGGCTCGAGCGCGTTCTTCGCGTGGGAACACATCGGTGATGATCGAGAGCGTGGCTGGCATGATCATTGCGCCGGCCACTCCCATGAATGCTCGCGCAGTGATCAGCTCGTTGGCTGTTTCAGTGAACCCTGCGTATCCGCTGGCAAAGCCGAACAACACGAGGCCTGCGGCGAGGAACTTTGCACGACCAAAGCGATCACCAAGCGCCCCCATTGTGAGCAGCATGCCTGCAAACACCAAGACGTAAGAGTCGACCATCCACTGCAGTTCGGAAGCCGAAGCGCCGAGCTCAGTCTGAAGGGTTGGTATTGCCACGTTCAGGATCGTGTTGTCCAAGCCAATGATGACCAGACTCAGACTGAGGACACCAAGAGTCCACCACCGTCGCTGATACTTCTGTTCCTCTGTGATTCGGGCCAATTCAATTCCTCACTCTTGTACAGTTATAGGACATGACTGTAGCACTATAGGACAGTGCTGTCTCGTAGCGCAACATGGTTGTTCTGTTAGGCTACGGCTGTGACTGTTCCCACTGATCTTGACCCGCGTATTGAGAGAACCCGACGGGTTGTTCTCGAATCGACCGCGGAACTGCTCGGGGAATGTGGATTTGGTCGAACCTCGATAGAGGCAATCGCAGAGCGCTCTGGTGTAGCGCGGTCGACCATCTATCGCCACTGGCCAGATCGCAACGAGCTGCTCGTCCAATCCATCCTGAAACGCGTCGAGACGCCGGAAGCAACCGACACCGGGGACCTGCGGGCGGATTTGATCAGTCTTTATAGCCAGCTCGGATCGATGCTCAACGAGGAAGAGACCAGAAGTGTGGTGTCAGCCTTTATCGCCGAATCCAGCCGAGACCCAGAACTGGCAGCCCTCAACTCAAAGTTCACCAAGGCCCGTAGTGATGCTTGTAGCGCATTGATCAGCAATGCGGTCGCACGTGGTGACCTGCCTGATGCCACCGACTCGGCCCAGATGGCGCACGATCTTGCCGGTGGGATCTTCTTCCGCGGACTAGTTCTTCGTGAATCGACCGATGGCCCGTGGATCGAGGCTCACGTTGATCGTTGGATCTCCATCTATTCGTCCGGCTGAGCGGGGTTCAGATCGTTCTAGGCTCGAACGGTGTGAGCGGCTCCTGTGCCGGCGTAGTGTTCGGAACTAGGCGTTGAAAGACTCATGGATCGATTGTGATTCAAGGCCACCTCAGATTGTTGACAATATTGTTCATCCTGGGTTACTCTCTAGCCTGAACTTCTCAGAGACAGGGATCTCGATGCTTGCTATTTCCAGAAATACAATCGGCGCTGCCGTCATCAACACGAGTCGGACTCGGAGTCGATTGGCGACGGTCACCATGATTGTTGGGTTCGCCGTGCTGACGGGACTCGCTGCGCAGTGGAGAATCCCTCTCGGATTCACCCCAGTGCCTATCACTGGTCAAACGTTGGCAGTCCTGCTTTCAGGAGCAGTGCTCGGAATGAGTGCCGGGGCGATGAGTCAACTCACGTATCTGGCGCTCGGCGTAGTCGGATTCCCGTTCTTCGCTGGCGGTGAATCAGGGTGGGAGGTGCTTACCGGCGCTACTGCCGGTTACCTCGTTGGTTTTGTTCTGGCCGCTGCGGCGATCGGCCGCATGGCAGAGATGAAAGCAGATAGGAGGATCGTCACCGCTATTCCGTCCTTCATTTTGGGATCTCTCATTATCTACGCCTGCGGCGTGGTGGGACTGGCTGTCATGGCAAACATGAGCTTTGAGCAAGCAATTCGACTTGGGGTTGTTCCGTTCGTCATCGGTGATGTTCTCAAGGCAGTGACCGCGGGGCTCGCTCTTCCGGCCGCATGGAGACTCACCCAGAAGATGAAACGCTGATGAGGCCACTCATCTGAGCATTGTTGACCTGGACATGGATGGGTCGGAACGGGACTTAGGAGCGCTTGGCCCCTTGGTAGAGGGACCAGTCTCGGGCCGGTGCCATCGTATCAACCAGTGATTTCTCCTGTCACAGAGACCAGCCGCAAGATCCTGCGCGCTACACGAACCGTGGCTTCATCCACCATCCTGCCTTGACGGTCGAGAATCACTCCACGCCCTTCAGCGAGAGCCTGTTCATAGTCGCCGACGAGCAGTCGGGCGGCTGTTGCCTCCTCGGCTGTTGGTGTGAACACATCGTTGATTACAGCGATCTGAGCGGGATGAATGGCCGGCCGTGATCGAAATCCCAACCTTTTCAGCTCTTCGGTACTTGTCCTGAAGGCATCTAGATCGCGAAAGTCGACTGATACAGGGCCGACCGGAGGCTTGATACCCGCGGCAGCACAGGCAACCAGAACGCGCGATCGGATTGCCAACCACTCGTGTTCGTCGGGCGAGGGTTGGATACCCAGTTCCGCCCCCAAGTCCGCTTCGCCGATTGCCAGTTCGGTGACACGGTCGTGCGCAGCGATCCCGTCGACCTCCTGGACGCCGCGGGCAGTCTCTATGAGCGCACCCAGCTTGATCGATCCGGTCGCCGGATCCTGCCGAGAGGAAGCGGCCCTAACCAGTTGAACAACCGTATCTACTGCATCGGTTCCATCGACCTTCGGGATGTAGAGGCCGGTCAGACCGTCCCCTACAACTGCGTTTATGTCGTCGGCCATCAGGTTCTCGTGATTGTTTATCCGCACCCAAATCTCCGGCCCCGCCTCCGCTTGGGTCCTCAGCCACTCACAAGTAATTCGTCGTGCCGTTGCTTTGGATGTGAAAGCCACCGCATCTTCGAGGTCCACGATGATCGCGTCGGCACCCCGCCCCACAGCTTTGGCGAG
>CAXMSI010000136.1:0-4985 GCA_964196085.1 uncultured Acidimicrobiia bacterium
GATCTTGGCTCGGCGCCATTCCTCGTGCCTACTGACAAGGTCAGCGAGCAAGAGCATCAGCGACCCGTTGCCAGAAGTGCCCGTCCACCACACGTGGATGTTCTGATAGTTGTTGGTGAACCCCTCAGGGGGCTCGCGCACGAGCAACAACGTCTGTTCAAGAACGTGGAGCCTGCGCAGCATTGTCATGTATTGATCGACCGTTCCCGACGCCCTCGGCCATCCAAACATGATGGTATTCGCCTCGAAGTCACCAAGCCCGTAGAACTGAGCGGCCGATACAGCCCCCTCGTACACGTCTGAAACAATGTCAGCTCGGAAGAAGGTGTTTGGGTGGGTCCTCGAGAAGACTTCGGAATACTTGGCCATCAACTCCTGTCTTTCCGGAGCACGCTCTTCGACATCCCCTTCAAGAAAGTGAAGGTAGGTAACGAGACCTCGTTCTTGGACCAGGGCTGAGCCCACGTCGAGGAGATAGTGGCGGTTCTGTACCTCTCCGCCAAGAATCATGAGATTTGGGCGCCAACTCACGCCATCGGTAGTGCCTCGACGTATCCGTCGCACCCCTGTGCGAATCAGCGCAGCCCACAGCCCCTGACGAGCGTCCCCAAAACCAGAATCGACTTTCCGGCGTTGAGCAAGATAATAGAGCGCCGCCATGACAACTGCAGCAATGCCCATGAAGCCAGGGTTGATGATGCTCATCACATAGAAGCAGGCGATACCGGCCACGAGGCTGATCCAGGCCGGTACCTTAAACGTTGGCCGGAAGCTTGGGTTCGCCGCCCAAGTCTCAAGCCCAGACGACAGGTTCACGACCCCGTATGTAGCAAGGAAGAACATCGTGAGGATGGGAGCAATCGTGTCAAGTGAACCGAGCAACAGCGCGCCTTGGGCAAGAGTGAACGTGATGAAGGTGCCTACCCGGGGTTCTTTGTCGGGACCCGCGGTCTTTCCAAGGAAACGCGGAACGTGCCCATCCATTGCCAGTGCTTGGAGTGTTCGGGGCGCAGCCAACACAGAGCCCAGAGCACTAGACAGGGTCGCTCCCCAAATTCCAACGAAGATGAGAGCAGGAATTGCTGCGACAGCGCCCATGATGTTCTCTGTCGTCCTTAGTTCTTCGTTCGAGAAGTTGAGTGCCAACCAAATCGGCACTGCTAGGTATACCAGCAGCCCCGTGAGGATGACCCAAAGCGTGCCTTTTGGGATGTCCTTCCGAGGATTTTTGAGGTCACCCGACAGCGAGACGCCAGCCATAATCCCGGTGGCAGCCGGGAAGAAGATCGCAAAAGTAGCAATCGTGTCACGACTGATGGCTGGTACCGCCCACTCAATGTCAGCTATTGGAAACGCGTCTGTGGTGCCCGCAAAAAACGACACCAGAGAAATACCAATTGCTGCCATCACGAAGTATTGGGCCTTGATCGCAAGAGAAGCGTTCCAATACGACAGTCCAGTGATGAGGATGTTGGTAACCGTGCCAACCCAAAACACGTTCAACGAGGGGGCCAGCAGATGGACGGACTCGGCAAAACCCACGATGTAGAAGGTGATGCTCAAGGCCTGAGCCAAGAAGAGGGGGATTCCCACCGCTGACCCCACTGAAGGTCCGAGGGAGCGAGAGATCATGAAATAGGCCCCACCAGGTCCCACCGTTCGGTTGGTCGCTATCGAAGAGATCGACAGGCCTGTGGCGCCGGTAATGAGATGCGTCACCACAACAATTGCCAGCATCACGCCCAACCCGACCGCACCAGTAGTGGTACCGAGCCTGAGGTACATGATGACTCCAAGCACAGTGAGGATGCTTGGAGTAAAGACACCAGAGAACCAGTTGAAACGGCCCTCGCGTTGAACTTCAGGCGCGCCTGTTACAGCCACAGGTTTGACCCAATAAGAGAATCACCGCACATGTTGTGTGCTCCCAAAGAGACGGGTGAGGTCAAAACACTACCAAACCCAGCCACTAGAAACTAGGAATGACCAAAGGCCATATCAGGGCGGGTAGCTAGTTCGTAGTTCGTCGGCTGTAGCTTCGGAGGCGCCCAAGAGAGACCCGCGCCGCAGAGTTAGGCTCGGTAGTTCGGGGCTTCTTTTGTGATGGTTACGTCGTGAGGGTGGCTCTCCACCAGACTTGCTTGGGTGATCTTTACGAAGTGGGCACCCTTCAAATCAGCGATTGTGGGGGATCCGGTATATCCCATGGCTGAGCGGAGGCCGCCAACCATCTGGAAGATCACGTCCCCAACTGGCCCCTTATACGGGACCATTCCCTCGATGCCCTCGGGGACGAGTTTCTTGGCTTCTTCTTGGAAGTACCTGCCAGCAGATCCTGCCTTCATCGCTCCGATACTTCCCATGCCGCGATAGGTCTTGTACCGCCTGCCATCACGAAGAATCTCTTCTCCCGGCGACTCAGAGGTACCAGCCAACATCGATCCAATCATGATCGAGTCAGCCCCAGCCGCAAGAGCCTTGGATAGGTCACCGGTCTGCTTCACACCGCCATCAGCAATAAGAGGAATTCCACGCTCGTTGGCCACTTCTGCGGCGTACAGCACGGCCGACAGTTGGGGCATCCCAACACCGGTTACGACTCGGGTAGTGCATATCGAACCAGGCCCAATACCCACCTTTACCCCATCGGCACCGCGCTCGGCCAAGTCCTTCACTGCCTCAGCAGTAACGATGTTTCCTGCTACTACATCAACATCAGGGAACCGATTCTTTACTTTGGTAAGCGCATCCATGATGCCAATCGAATGCCCATGAGCGGAGTCGAGAACCATCGCATCAACGCCAGCCTCGACTAGCGCCTCAGCTCGATCGAGCACGTCTACGGAAGCAGCTATAGCGGCTGCGACCATCAACCGTCCAAACGAGTCCTTGGCAGCATCAGGGAACTCGAGGCGCTTGTTGAGGTCCTTGATGGTGATGAGCCCCGTCAGAATGCCACCGGCATCAACCATGGGGAGTTTCTCGATTCGATGCTCTCGCAGCATCTCCCGAGCCTCCTCTAGCGTGGTGCCATCTGGCACTGTGACAAGCCGATCGCTAGTCATACGCGAAGCGACACTTTGAGAGAAGTCGGTCTCGAAACGAATGTCGCGGTTGGTAAGAATCCCGACCAAACGACCGTTGTCTTCGATAATTGGCACACCAGAAATCTTGTTGGCGTGCATGAGGTCTTCTGCGGCTTGCAAGGTCGCCGTCGGCGAGAGGGTGATGGGGTCGACAATCATCCCTGATTCGGAACGCTTAACTCGGCGAACCATGGAGGCCTGATCCTCTATCGTCATCTTGTTGTGAATGACGCCAATGCCACCTTGACGAGCCATAGCTATGGCCATCTTTGTCTCAGTGACGGTATCCATCGCGGCCGCGACAATGGGAATGTTGAGCTTGACGTTGCGTGAAAAACGAGTTGAAGGGTCTACATCCCGAGGGAGCACTTCGGAGCGGCGGGGCAGCAGCAGCACGTCATCAAAGGACAGCGCTTCGTCAAAGATTTTGTCATCCATAATGCTGTTCTCCCAACAGGTGTTGGGAGGCAACATTAGTCGCACCTCGTTGTTGCACCAAGACCTCGCCGAGAACCAGAAGCGAATGACCACGGGCTACCAACCAATCCACAGATCTAAAGGGTTTGAGCTGGCTCTAGCGCGTCGGTGCGGTGGTCCCTATACCCCTGAATAACATATCCACGATTGTTTCAGTTACTTCTTCCATTCGGGCGCTTGGGTCGTCGGCGTCGATAAGTACTTGGGCTCCCGACATGATGAGATCCTGCACGAAACGGCCCATGAGATCAATCGGCATCTCCCGAAGCTCTCCCGCAGCCACCCCAGTGCGCAGAAGAGAAATGAACTCATGGATCAGGTCCATGTGTGCTTGTTCAATCCGGGCTTTGGCGTCCTCGTTCAAAGCTGCGACGTCTCGGTGCAGCAACAAACCCAGGATCGGGTCGGTGGCTACGAAGCGAATGAGCTGGCGGGCAAGCGCAGCGAGCCGTTCGGCTGTAGATACATCAGGAGGTAGTTCTGAAAGCATCCTGGTGAGGACTGCTGGGAGCTCTTCCTCAACGAGGCTCGCCAAGAGGTCGTCCTTGTCTGAGAAGTACTCGTAGATCGTGGTCCGACCAACCTTGGCCTCAGAGGCTAAGTCGCTAAAGGTGGTTGGTCCATACCCAAGCTCTGAGAACAGCACTTGAGCCGCTTCCAGCAAGCGGTGCCGAATGACCATCTTATGTTCCTGAACTGATCCAGCCTGGATACGTGGCATGGCCAAAAGCATACCGTTGCTACGGCTCAACCGACACGAAAGACTCGACACTGTGTCGACAGTTCGCCCCTCTTTCCGTCGCCGATCGATCGCTGGCTTAGGCAATTTGGTTCTGGGCGCTACAGTCCATTTACGTTCCCAACCAAGGATCGTTTCGAATGACTGCAACCGTCGTTCTAGGAGCCCAGTGGGGTGACGAAGGCAAGGGCCGCGTTACCGACTACTTCTCAGAAAGCGCAAAGTTTGTTGTCCGCTATCAAGGCGGAAACAATGCCGGCCACACCATCATTATTGGAAAAGAGAAGTTCGCCCTCTCGCTCATCCCCTCCGGTGTTATGAACCAAGGGGCGACTCCGGTCATTGGGTGCGGCGTGGTAATTGACCCAGCCGTCCTCCTGGCCGAAATGGAAATGCTGCGCAACCGGGGGGTCGACCCTTCCAGGCTACTGATCGATTCGACAGCTCACCTGATCATGCCGTATCACCGTTCACTCGACGTCATTTTGGAAGAGCAGCGGGGCAAGGAGAGCCTCGGCACCACCAAGAAGGGGATCGGCCCGGCGTATCAAGACAAGGCTGAGCGATCTGGAATACGTGTCCAAGATCTTCTCGATCCCGATCACTTTCGACAACTCGTGGCGAATCGAGTCGCCTCCAAGAACCAGGCGCTCACAGCTGCATACGGTATCGAGCCTTTCGAT
>CAXMSI010000137.1:0-333 GCA_964196085.1 uncultured Acidimicrobiia bacterium
TTACACCAGCGCGGTCCAGCGCGGAGTCAACTTTTCGAAGCTGTGCTGATTCGAGTGATTGGTCTGACCAAGGTGACAAGTCATCGAAGAGGGCTGAACTGTATGTCAAAGACTCATCCAAGAACGCCTCGAACAGATCGTTGCTCAGGTCGTAGTGAGCCTCAATATTCTTCCGGGACCCACTGGGGGTGTTGCGTTGACTTTGCGGCACCCGCTCCTCAACGAGCGTCCGCATGCGCTGCAGTGGCTTGGGAACAGCGTTGCTGATGTGGGCGGCGAATGGGTACAAAGCAGCCCCAAGATCCGTGCCTTTTCCAGCTTGCCAATCGCCGG
>CAXMSI010000137.1:343-4944 GCA_964196085.1 uncultured Acidimicrobiia bacterium
GGCGTCAGGGCGGGTCACTTCAATGACCGGGGCTTGGCTTGCAGCACCAGCTCCCATCACACTGCCGTCGGGGAACTCGATGCGTACAGGCATATTTCGTACGACACGTTTGGTGACCTGTCGGGCGACAACAGCGTGCAGGCAGGCGCGATGATCCCTGGTTTCAACGCAATCAGGATTGGTTATGACACTCATCGAACAGTCTCCTTGGAGTGTTGGGGTCTTGGTTGTACGGGGAGTCGTCTGGCCCACAGCCACAGGCCGTGCATACGTATGAGAAATGTCGTCCGCTGGGGCATGAGCCCATGGGTGATGACCGTCCGGAGAACGTTCTTGGTCGAAGCTGGCGACGTGTTGCCAGAGACAGCTGCATCTATGACCCTGTGGCCATCCCTGTCGAGGCCAACGAAGATGGCGACCTTGTCAGGACTCACCCGCAGGCGCATGGTGTAGGTACCGGCAACGTTGTTGAAGGGTGAAACGTAGAGTTCTTTCTTGACCTCTGCCTCGCCGACCTCTTCTGGCTGCAAGAGGTACGCATGTCTATCCCCGTAGGTGTTGTGCACCTCAACAATCGCCGCCTTCAAAGTGCCGTCGGCCCTCGCACACCAGAAAGCTGAGAGCGAGTCGAATGCGTAACCCAGCATCCGGGCGTGGGCAAGCATGAGCACCCTGTCGTCGGGGTCGAGGCCGGAACCCCGGTTCCGGAGATACCGGTCGACGTCTCCGCGAATACCCCCACCTAACCTGCCGCCATCGAGGTGGTCTCTGGCGTCGAACCGCGCCAGCCATCGCAACCCTCGAGGGAGTTGCGGAAGGTCATCGAGGTCTACCAGCCACTGGTAATGACGGTAGGTGAAGGAATGCTTCTTCTTGGCTCGCCGTGTGTGGCTCACCTTCCCAACTACCAGCGCAGGAGTCGCAGGTGGAGCAAAGGGGTTGCTCACCAGCTGCCTCCCAACCGTTGAGCCGCTTCGACTCCTGATCGGCAGCCGTCCTCATGGAAGCCCCACCCGAGATGAGCCCCAGCAAATGCCAGCCGCTCCCCTCCTGACGTCCGAAGCACCCGCGCCGCTGTCACCGCATCTTGAGTGAAGATGGGATGGGTATAGGACATTTCAGCAATCACCGACTCAGCGCTCACCGATGTACCGGGGTTCAACGTCACGCTTACATCGTCGAGTAGGTTGAGTCGGTGGAGGTTGTTCATCCAATAGCTCACCAAGACCCCATCAGTTGCAGCTGTGCACGACTCCATCTGGTAGTTCCAAGATCCCCTCGCGCGGCGGTTCGAAGGAAGAACACTTGGGTCGCGGTGCAGCAACGTTGGGTTCACCGAGTATTTGATCGCTTCCAGGTTATCCCGCTCATCGGCGGTCGCATCGACGAGGAGTCGAAGAGCGTCGTTTGCATGGGTCGCGATGACCACCTGGTCGAAGGATTGAGAAGACCCATCAGCGAACGTCAACGACACAGCGTCTTCTCCCCGAGAAACTGAGGTGACTTCCTTGTGAACAAGGGCTTCGTCGAGAACAGCTAGTAATCGCTCCACATAGACACGGGAGCCACCGGTGACTGTCCGCCATGTGGGAGAACCCCCCACCGACAGCAGTCCATGATTGTCTAAGAACCTGAACAGGTGAGCTGCAGGGTACTGCCGCGTGTCAATGGTCCCCGAAGACCATACGCAGGCCACGAGAGGCACGGCGAAGTGGTTGATGAAGTACTGCGAGAATCTGCCTTGCTCGAGAAACTCGCCCCAGGTTAAATCGTCTGCATCTCCATTAGTAAGCACCAATCGAGCTCGCCGGTGAAACTTCGGGATCTCAGCAAGCAGCCGAAGGTAGCGAACACTGAACAGCCTTCTGCGTTGAGCGAAAACTCCACCTAGTCCTCGGGAGCCGGCAAATTCAAGCCCACAACCTTGACACGCAACGCTCATGCTCATCTCAGTTTCCTGAGTAGGGACATCAAGCTCGTCGAAGATTCGCAGCAGGTTCGGGTACGTCGCTTCATTGTGCACGATGAAGCCGCTATCAATAGGCACCGACTGACCGTCACCGAAGGCGACATCGTGCGTATGGGCATGACCGCCAACCCGAGTGTCGGACTCAAACAGGGTCACGGAGTGGGTCGTTCTCAAGACATAGGCCGCTGATAGGCCCGAAATCCCCGATCCCACAATTGCCACCGTTTGCTTCGTCGTTACTGTTTCTTCGTCCATAGCTTCGTCTTGAGAGCGGCGGCGGTCAAGACGTTACCCAGCGAGGGTTCCGCCGAAGACCTGCCAGGCCAAGAGTGACTTCGCCGTCAAGCTGAGAACGATGTAGGTCTTTTCTCCGTATAGATAGTCGGCCCAGCGTCCAACCTTCCGATACTGCAGCACCATGTTCACTGCAAATGTGTTGAAGAAGATGAATAGTGAGACGAAGATGGCGTAGACGAATGTTGGAGGGCTGGCGGCGCTCCCGGGACTCCACATGTAGAACGCAATCACGAGCCATGGAACGGCTCCAGCTACCACACCAAACCAGTAGGACATGAGATTGGGGCGCCCTGGCGTTTCGTAGTGCTCGACGAGTAGCCCGAACAGGATCATGGCAGCGTTGGCACCGAAGATGCCGGCCAATGCTCCGATGTCGCTGATGCCAGGAAGCATCGCAATGAGGACCACCATGAGCGAGGAACTCACTGCATACTCAATCCAGCGGGCGTAGTTCTTCTCTGAAAGCAAGTTCCGTGAATACCAGTCGAACACCCGTGGAGCAGCAATGGTCCAATGAGCGATCGCTGAGAGGAACAGGAAGGCCGCTACGCCCCAGGCAATACGAACTTCAAACAGTGTTTTGAGTTCCGGTGAGCCAACTCCTGGCTGGGCGGTAAGGAAGGTTGCGGTGACTGGTAAAGCGAAGTCGTTGGCTAGTGCAAGGACGACGAACGCCTGAACTGCGTGGAACGCGCCAACGACTAGGTTCCAGACTCGTAAGTTCCGGAATCGAGATTGTTGCTCGTTTGTGAAGGTTTGTGTTGGTGTGCTCATAGGAGTTCTACGTAGCCGAGTCCGGTCTGGATGACTGCTTGTCAGCCCGTGATTGATCTACAGGAACAGCGTACACAACAACGTTGCTGTCGTAGCTGCCCAGACTCGGATTGACACCCCCACCACAAGTGATCAGGGTCAGGATCGGTGCGCCGGTCCTGCTGAAGATAGCCTCAGTGGGTAGTTCTTGTTTTTCATAGATGGTTCGAGCTTCTGCTCGATACGATTGGATAGTTCCGTCGTCGAACTCCACGATGATAAGGTCCCCCGGTTCGATCGTTCTGAGGTCGAAGAAGGCTCCAGGCCCTTGGCTCGCAAGGTCGACGTGAGCGGCCAATACCGCCGAACCTGGCTCTCCTGGCGAGGGCCCATACTTGTACCAACCAACATCTGAGGCGTTGGCTGGTACCTCCATGTCACCTGCTGGCTCAACTCCGGCGAGGCGTATCGGCGCGTTGACCGATATTGCGGGGATTCGAAGGGCAACGGGGATCCGTTGAAGAGTGGCGGGCTGTTCGCTGATCGTGAAAGGAGCCACTGTGGGTTGTGGAGCAGTAGTAGTCGGGACGGAGGTTTCTGCTGGGGGAAGGGGGGTGGGCTGACTAATGGGGGTTGTGAGGGCTACCTCGATTGCGGCAACGTCGCCTGCGGTGTCTGCAGGGAGCGAGGTCCGCCATACGGCGAGCGAAATGGTCAGCATCAGAAATCCTGCGGCTAGTAGCAGTACTCCCCGTCTCATGGCGTTCTCCGTTCGTTGTGAATGCAAGAAAGGGGGAGAGCCACAATGTGCTCTCCCCCTTTGATACTTGCTTGGTAGTTATGCTCGGTTTCGGTTGAAGGTGACTCCACCAGCGACGACTGTCATTCCGGCGATCGCAACTGAGGCAAATAGCCACAGTGGGAATCCGGTTGCAAGGTCTCCACCGGTACCTGATGGCACCCCAGCTGGTGGGGTATGCAGGCCTGAGATGGTCTGCACGGCCAGCTGGAAGCTGCCCCCTTCGAGATCTCCGATGGCGTAAACGATGACGTTTGTTCCTTCGGGGATGGTCAATGCTGCTACTTCTGTCACAACGGCTGCGGCATCACCAGCGGCCGTTACTTTGACGTTGTAGTCGGCTGCTGGCACGTCAGCAACACCCTGAGCACCGTTGGGAACGTCTGAGAACAGAGCCCCATCGTTTGCAAGGATGTCTACGTTCGGAGCAGCTGCTGTATGACGCACGGTTACTCGGCCTTCACCGGCAGCGATTGCCGAGATGTCGTTTACCCAAACACTGATCATTGGAGCACCAGATCCGTCAAGGTTTGCCTCAATTGTTGCGTTGGCGCCTGCTGGCAGGGCTACGAGCTCGCTGAGCACTGGGGCTGATGCTGGATCAGCATCAGCTGCCCGGATGTCGATCTGGTAGTCGCCCGCTGGGAGCGTTAATGGGTCGGTGACGGTGCCGTACTCGAAGTCTTCGAGTGTGAGGGCGTCGTTTACGTAGATATCAACAGTTAGGTCGGGCACTCCGTGCACGACAGTTACTGTTCCATCACTTGCCTGGGCAAACGCAGC
>CAXMSI010000138.1:0-4933 GCA_964196085.1 uncultured Acidimicrobiia bacterium
TACGAACTGCACAATAAGAATCGTGATAATGATCGTTTCCTGCTCAAGTTCAAGCGTCCCCGAGGCGTAGGCGCCCGACTGCGAAATCGTTGTCGACACCGCATCGTTGTACAAGATGAACGAAATCAAAAAGAGCAGAAGGTGCCGCGTTTTCGCGATTTTCTTCGACGTAGCCCACGCACGGGACATACCAATCTTGGCTATCGACCCAAATGAGTTCGTAGACCCTTCTGGGAGTTCTTCAGAGGAGCCAGTCTCTGGTATTCGCTTGAATGCATAGAAAGAAAAGATCGCCCACCAGAAGGCTGTTCCGAGAATCCCGATGCGAGCGGCGAACGCACCATCGATGCCCAATGCATCCGCGCTCAGAACAACGGCCAGCGCCAAACCAAGATAGAGGCCGCCACCCACATATCCATACGCGAAACCCTTCGAGCTCACCTTGTCGATCGTTTCTTCAGTCGAGATATCAGGCAGGAAACCGTCATAGAACACGTTGGCGCCAACAAAGCCGAACTGAGCAAATACAAACAGGATCATTGCCGGTACAACAGAACCGGCAGTCATCATGAAGAGGGCCGCAGTGAATAGGGCTCCACCGTATGCGAACACTCTGAGGAACTTTCGCTTCGACGCTGAGAAGTCTGCGATCGAGCCAAGAATTGGCATGAAGGCGAACAGCACGATGGCCGCGCCACCAGTGAGGAACCCCCAGAGAGCTTCGCCTGAAATTCCGTTCCATCCAGCGTCGGGCACGATTGTGCTCTCGAAGTACACGGGGAAAATGGCGGTGAGCATTACGGTTGCGAACGCAGAGTTCGCCCAGTCGTACATGGCCCAACCAAAGATCGTTTTCTTATTGTTTTTCAACAGAACCTCCGGAGAGCGACATTAGTGCGCTCTGATGTTGCATCGTGCCCCAAACGAATGGTTTGTTGGGATCCGGGTTCACCAGGAGCTAGGACTGGGAGCCAGAAACGAACCCACTGACGTCCTTGCGCGTGGTTGGGGTCTCCTACTTAGGCAGGACCCCGCCTAGCGGCCGTGACGTTCGATCCTCCCCACGGACTTAACGCTTGTACACCGGGTCGGCCTCTTCTTGACGTGCGAATGCGAGCCTGGCGGCTCGGATCCACACTGCGTAGAGGTCATCTGGGACTGCAGGAAACCCCACCTGCAGTCCTGCAAGAAAGGACCCGCCCTGGCGGCGGGACGTTTCTTGCTATTCAAACAGCACTGGGCGGAATAGCTGGTCGTGATGGCGGACAGCGAACCGGTCGGTCATCCCAGCTACGAAATCGATCACGTTCTGTTGCACCGAATCGCCATCGCGGAGGAAGCCCTCGGGAAGAGTGTTGGGGTTATTGGAGTAGTAGGTAACCAAGTCTCTGACGATGCGCCGGACCCGTTCTTTTTGAGGATGGACATCAGCACGAAGGTACACGCGGTCGAACATGAAGGCTCTCAGTTCGTGCATGACTTCAAGGACCGTAGGAGCCATAACCACTTCACCCCGGAACGCAGACTCCTCAATCACGGCGCGAATCATGGTGTTGATCCACTCGCTGCCTGGCTCGCCGAGGACGGCCATGGATGACTCCGGGATATCGGATCGCTTGAGTACGCCTGCGCGCAACGCGTCGCCAACATCGTGGGTGAGATAGGCGATACGGTCAGCGAAGCGGCAGAGGTAGCCCTCGGCTGTCGCTGGCGGTGGGTCGACTTTCCATGAGTGAGCTCGAATCCCGTCGAGAACTTCCCACGAAAGGTTGAGCGGCTCAAGAACACTCAATAAGCGGACGCCATGGGCAGAGTGGAGCCACTCTTCTCCGCCTCCAATGAACTCGCTGAGGACGTCTTCGCCAGTATGTCCGAACGGTGAGTGTCCGGCGTCGTGTCCCAGACAGATTGCTTCAGTGAGGGCCTCGTTCAGTCCCAGCCCGGCGGCCATGGCTGTCCCGATCTGAGTTACCTGCATGGTGTGGGTGAGCCGGGTGACAAAGTGATCACCATCAGGGTTAACAAACACTTGGGTCTTGTGCTTCAGTCGACGGAACGCCTTGGAGTGAAGAATTCGGTCACGGTCACGCTCAAAGGCAGTACGAAACTCATCCGGCTCTTCTGGGAACTCACGACCTCTGGAGTTGACCGACAACACGGCCGCTGGCGAAAGCGTTGCCGCTTCAGCGGCTTCTCGGTCGACTCGACGACGAATGCTCATGGATCCCATGGCCATATTGTGCCGTGGTAGACACCGCTACGCGCAGTTTGCCCTCAATCAGCTTCCGGCGGTACAGCTGCCCCAGCAGCGATACAGAACTCATTCCCTTCAGGATCATGCATGACCTTCCACACATATCCTGGCCATTCATGTCCAGCTTCGACCGTAGCGCCCAACTCAACGGCTTTGGCCACGGCTTCGGGCAGGTTGTCTGTTTGTAGGTCGAGATGTAAACGGTTCTTTGTGATCTTGCCCTCAGGCACCCGCTGGAACGCCAAGGGCATAGCTCCTTCATGGTGCGGTGAGAACCAGACATAGCCGTCCTTGCCTCCGCGACCCTCAAGGCCCAAAAGCGCTTCATAGAAGCCGGTCAGCAAGTCGATATCCACGCAATCGAGCGTTACGTACCCAATACCAATCTTCATGTGAACCCTCAATCGTCAAAGATGTCTACTGCCGATGGCCCAAAGATAGTGATGTTATTGACGAGGTCTCCTGGATCTTCGCTCCAATTCATGGCAGATATTTGAGCAGCGCTCCGGCGGCCGAAAATCATCCGGGAGGCCTCATACCCTTCAAGTGTGAGCGTAGGGCCAGCTCCGTCGACCATGACCACACCATCAACCACAACAGTGGGAACATCAAGGCCTGAGCCTTCGACCTGGCTGGGAACAGCTCGCACACTCTTCACGCAGAGCTCTCCCGCCACTGCGTCGCGGTTGCCGGGGAGCTTGAGAGTCCCGCGAATGTCTTGCTCATGACACCAGATGTCATTTACCATCGCCCCGGCCGTACTGGCATTGATCGCTTGTTCCACTGCCGCTAGGTACCCGTCCCACTCTTCGACGTTCTCTGCTGGTGACCGCCCTTTACGAGTGCTCACATGTCCATCGGTCCACGCTGGGCCAGGAGCACCCTCGAACTTTCCCGTAGCGAACGATCGAGCAACTCCAGTCAGGTGCGACACAACGTCCAAAACACTCCATCCCGGCGTGGCCGGGACGGGGGTTGTTAGTTGACCCTCAGAGAGGGTTTTGATAAGTCCGAGAAGCGAGCCGCGCGTTTCTGCGTACGCTTCGTACTTGCTCACTTCTTGTTGTTGTACATGCGGTACCCAAGCAGCAGCACGACAGCGAGGATCACTGAGAGAAAGAACCCGGCCCGCTGCATGCCCAAGAACTCAGCGCCACTATCGCCACCAAGTAGACCGCCCAAGAGCCCAGCGACAATACCAAGCCCAGCAGTCATGGCCATGCTCATTTTGTCTTTACCCGGCAGTACTGCTCGAGCTACGTAACCAACAATAAGTCCGACAATTACGGTCGAAATGATTCCCATGGTTCTCTCCTTTGAGTTCCCAGTTATCTACACCATATGACCCCTCTGACCTCCATAGCGTTACGAAGCTCGACATTTCTTGCAGTTCCCCAGAGTGATCCATTGATCCGTGCGGTCGGGTGCGGCAATGTGGCCATCGAGGGCTACGGCGAGCTTCAGAACGATATGGGGGCGTCCTGTTATCCGATAACCGAAAGATGTCGGTATCGATCGGGAGACTAGCCCTGAGTAGGGCCAGATGGTTTCTCTGAATGAGGGTGGGGATCGGCGTTGTCAACCATGAGACGCACGGCGTGTGGCACAACATCGGCGACAGCGTCGAAGGTCTCGACGCAGCCCTTTGTGGAGCCAGGTGTATTCAATACGAGGCTTGTGCCAATGGTGCCACAGATGCCGCGAGTGAGTCGGCCGAGCGGATTGATGAGGCGCATGGCTTCAGCGAGGCCTGGCGCCTCTCGGTCGATCGCTGCACGGGTTCCCTCGGGAGTCAGGTCTCTGGGTCCGAATCCGGTGCCACCAGTGGTGATGATCACACCGTGAAATCCGTCTGCGAGGCGTACCAACGTCGAGCGGACCGGCTCCATCCCGTCCTCGGTGACAGCGCGCTCGACAACGTTGTACCCGAGCCCGCTGAGGTGGGCTTCAAGGGTTGCGCCGCTGCGATCTTCGCGGGTGCCGTATGCGACGCCGTCGGAGACAGTGACGATCTTGGCTGCTGGCAGCTCGACCGGGTGACTGCCGCTCCTCATCGGACCTTGTTGTGGTGGCGGATAACTTCATCGACGATAAAACGAAGGAACTTCTCGCCAAAAGTCGGGTCGAGGCCAGCGGAGTCTGCCAAATGTCGAAGCCGCGCGATCTGCACTGATTCACGGTCGGGGTCCGCTGGTGGGAGTCCCGACGTCGCCTTGTGCTCGCCGACTCGCTTCGTGATCTTGAAACGCTCCGCTAAGAGGTGGACCAAAGCGGCATCGATGTTGTCGATACTTGATCGACACTCGCGCAGTACATCATCGTCGTCCATTACAACATGATCCTAGCGCCCAGCCATATTTGCAGGTCTGCTCGAAGGCTGGGTAGGAAAAGCTAACAGCGAGATGCTCCCCCTTTGCTCGACGAAACGACCCATGTCGCTTCTGCCTCGACCAACGTCAACGAGTTCACGGCGTCTCAACTTTCCGCCCAAAGAGGCGAGCTTGCCGCATTCTTGGGCAACAAGACCCTTTCACTTGGTCCATCATCCTCACCCTCCTGCGTCGATTTCAGCCTTGATGATGGTTGGGTTGCATGTGATTACCCCGACAACACTCAGGTTGCGATAGTGGGCGCGGATGGTGGCGAGTAGTCGTCTCAGGGGCGCTCATACCGCCTCTC
>CAXMSI010000139.1:0-4861 GCA_964196085.1 uncultured Acidimicrobiia bacterium
GCCGTGTCGGGTTTATCGCGGCTCGACCCAAGGGCCGCAGACGGAGTAGCCGCCAAATTGTCTAACCGAGAGTTATCAACCGACCCAAGATCGATGAAGTTCTCGTCGATGATGCCTCGAACGCCGTGCACCGACCCCAGCAGTTTGCCGGTGGCACCGGTGGTGCGGAACGCCTCCATAACCCCCACGAGAGACTGGTTGATGACCGCTGTGGGTCCCCCACTTTGACCGATTAGAGCGTTGCCTTTGATTGCACCCATGTTCATTCACCTTGTATCTAGCTGTCCACCTTGATGACCATGGCATCGCCTTGGCCTCCGCCGCCGCAGAGCGTCACTGCACCGTACCCCCCACCGCGTTGCTGTAGGACATTGATCAAAGTGACCACCAATCGCGCTCCCGTTGCTCCGATTGGGTGGCCCAAGGCCACGGCACCTCCGTGCACGTTCACGACGTCGTGCGAAAGCCCCAGCATCTTGGCCGAATGGATTGCAACAGCTGCAAATGCTTCATTGATTTCAACAGCAGCCAGATCATTCACCGAAATTCCAGCCCGATCCACAGCAGCTTGCAAAGCTTGGGCCGGACGCTCGTGCAACGTTGCATCTGAGCCGCCTATCTGGCCATACGAGATCACCTCAGCAACCACCTCCAACCCTAACTTTGAAGCATTCTCCGAGTTGGTCATTACCACCGCAGCAGCGCCGTCAGAAATCTGTGAGGCATTGCCAGCGGTAATGGTTCCGCCGTCGGTAAAGGCTGGTCGTAGTCCGCCAAGAGACTCGACATCGGAGGTCACGCGAACTCCTTCATCGTGCTTGAGTAGCTTGGGTTCTCCTCGACGCTGAGCAACACTCAGCGGAGCGATCTCTTCGGCAGCACGGCCTGACTCGGTTGCCGAGTGCGCTCGTGCGTGGCTCATTGCCGACCACTCGTCCTGCTCTGCTCGTCCAATTCCCAACAGATCATTCTTACGATCGGACGACTCTCCCATCGTGCAGTGATCAAAGGCACAGAACAGGCCATCGTGCTGCAGGACGTCGACCATCTCAGTGTTCCCGTAGCGAGCCCCCCATCGAGCATTCGGAACCACGTACGGAGCGTTGGTCATGGACTCCATACCTCCAGCTACAACTACCGACGAGTCTCCTAGTCGGATGGAGCGGTCGCCCAGACCAATTGCTGACAAGGCTGACAGGCAAACTTTGTTGACTGTCAGAGAAGGGACCGACATGGGGATGCCACCCTTGACAGCCGCCTGCCGGGACGTGATCTGACCCGTTCCTGCCTGAAGAACGTGTCCCATGATTACTTCGTCAACAGAATCCCCGTCGACGGCGGCTCTACCTAAAGCAGCTGCAATGGCGTGCCCTCCAAGGTCAACAGCTTGGAGCGAGGCAAGCCCGCCGTTGAACTTTCCAATCGGCGTTCGCGCCGCCCCAACAATCACAGTGGTCATAGGCCAAAGTCTAGAACCCCGAATTACTAAGCCCTAGGCTCGACGCGAAGCCTCCCTACGGGGCCGAGAGCTTTACAGCAGAGATGCCCCACACGATGTCACGAAGACAAGCGTCGTCGGGCTGAGAGACCCAGTCGATACCCTCTACGAGCGATTCGGGGGTACCCCCGCCTTCATGCGTACTATTGCCGCCACCGGCGAGCTCCAGAAGATCCCCGTCGCGAACTTCGAGAACGCCTCCATCACTTGTCTCGAAAAGTATGGTTTCAGTGGCAGGGTCCCAACCGGTTTGATCCTTGGGCCAGAGAAGGAGCACCTCTTCGCCCGTTTCACTGAGCAGGACACAACTATCGCCGATGATCAGTTCCCCAAACATCAGTGCCTGGCCGCCAGCCTCGGGATCAGTGACCGCCAGGGGGCCCCACGCTCCACCAGATCCACTATCGGGACCGGCAGCGCACGCCACCATAAGCAGCGATAGCGCAGCGAGAAGAACCATCTGATGGCTCATACTGGTCTGATGCCACGAAGGTAGCCGCGGTTGCGGCAACGATTCAGACACTCGGAGGGTGTATCGGCTGGACGTAGCTCGGCTCGTCAAAAGCCTTCTGTTTCCAGTTTGAGAACGACACGGGTTCTTTTGGCTTGGCAGCGGTTTCATCTTCGTCGGCCAAGTGTTGGGTGATGGCTGCGGCAATCGCAGCTGCGGTCAACGGATCGACTCCGCCAGCAATCTGTAGTTTCTTCGGTCTACGTGCCACTGGGGTGCTCCACTAACTCAATCAATGTGCCTGAAGTCTGCTTGGGGTGAACAAAGGCGATCTTGGCTCCCCGGCCGCCAATACGCGGAACCTCGTCAACAAGGCGTGCCCCCTCAGCGACCAGATCCGCCAGGGCGATCTCGATATCAGCAACGGCAAACGCCATGTGATGCAAACCCTCGCCGTTTTTACTGAGGAACTGGCCCACAGGGCTTTCTTCCGACAAAGGCTCGAGTAGCTGAACGAAGCTCCCACCAACAGCAAGCATCGCTTCTTCGACACCCTGCTGCTCGACCACCTCTCTGTGCAAAGGGCGGATTCCGTAGAGTCGCTCGTAGTCTGCGAGGGACTCATCCAGGCTGTTGACGGCTATCGCCACGTGGTCGAGGTTGTATGGCTTCATGCTGACTCTGACCCCTCGTTCGCTCCAGACGTTGCAGATTTGGACCGGGCTAAGCGCAGAAGCTCTGGTGACTTGAACACCCAAGCTAACCCCAGGTAGACAACAGCTGTAGTGAGACCAACAGCTGCAATAGCCACAAATGAAGAACCAAGACCCATAGTCTCGAGCGCACCAAACGACATACCCATGCGACCTCCCACAAGAATCGCAATGACTGTCAGTCCCAAGCTTCTCAACACGGAGTGGAGAACCGGGAAAGGGTCATCGCACTCCCGAAGCCACATCCAGCCAAGGGTCAACGAGTAGACAGCAATAGATAGACTCGAAGCGAGAGCGACACCATTGAGTCCCATCGACTCGCCGAGCA
This sequence comes from uncultured Acidimicrobiia bacterium, assembly GCA_964196085.1. Classification (GTDB taxonomy): domain Bacteria; phylum Actinomycetota; class Acidimicrobiia; order Spongiisociales; family JAENVV01; genus CAXMPE01. The sequence goes on from CAXMSI010000139.1 coordinate 2,991, forward strand.
CCCGGTACATAAATACGGCCACCACAGTGACTACCGACCCAACACCAACGGGCACCCACATCCGCCGCTGGGCATAGAAGCCTCTACCCAGCAGTTGATGACCGGCCCAAAACGGAATCGACAGCGCATAGATCGAGAGAAACAACGCGGTGGTAACGGTGGCTTCGGGACCAAAATTGCCACGCTGAAAAGCAACGCGTACGACTGGCAGAGCAAGGACTACCAAACCAGCTGCTGCCAGCCCACCCAGAAAGACCGCTGTGCGGAGGGTTTGATTGAGCGTTGCTCGCATTTCGCCCAGCTTGTTCTCTGCCACGAGTCGGGCCAAAGTGGGGTAGCTGGCAATCCCAGCCGCCTGGGCCACAAGGCCTACGGGCAACATGTTGAGCGCTCGCGCATAAGAGAGCGTGGAAATACCCCCGACTGCTTGCTGACCAAAGACCCGCACAAACTGCTCGTCAAGTACTGCAATTGACTGACCAAGCATCAGGGGAACCGCCAACGCTCCATATTCTCGTAGTGCAGTGTCACCAGGCTTCGGGGCGACCCATCTGAGCCCAGCCTTGTGGGCTCCGTACAGCTGCAATCCAAAGTTCCCAATCACAGCTCCCGCCAGTGCACCCCAGAGGAAGCCCGCCGGGTTGGGGTCTCCCCCAGCACCAACAAGGCCACCAACGATGATTGAGAGGTTGTAGACGATTGGGGCAAGCGAAGGAATGAGGAAACGTTGCTTCGTGTACTGCACTCCCATGAGCAGAGACCCCACCATGAAGAAGAACTGCGCTGGGAGCACAATCCTCGTGAGTCGGACCAGATCGGGACCTACAAGTCCTGTCGGATCGCCTCCCGCAAGCACGGAATAGAGCTTTTCGAAGGCCAATTCGAGAAACGGCTCTGTCCAAATCATGCTAAGAATTGTGAGCCCCAGCATCACCGGAGCAACCACCCGCAGAACTGACGCAAATGCCGCCCAAGCTGCATCGTCTCCCTCGTCGACAAGCCTCTTGGACAAAATTGGAATGAAGGTGATGGAGAGAAACCCAGCCGCCATCAGATATAACAGGAGGACAGGAACAAAAAAGCTGCCGCGTACAGATCAGCTTCCACCGTGTCTCCCAGCAAACTGGCAATGATCGAAGTGCGCACAAACCCAAGCACCCGCGACAGCAAGATCCCTATCGAGACAACCCCTGCTGCCTTAGCAATAGTGCTCATGAAGCGAAGCTCCTGAGCTCTTCGAGAATACTTTCGGGAACGGTGACATTGCCGCCAATCCCTGTTCCCAGCCCAATGTGAGGCTTATACGCGCCATGGAAGTCGGAACCTCCCGAAGGCAAAAAACCATAGTCCCTTGCGACTTGGCGATAGACCTTCCGATCGGCTTCGTCATAGGAGGGGTAGATGACTTCCATGCCGACAAGGCCAGCGCTCTTCAACTCCGATAGCCTTCCTTCAAACTGGGAGGCGTTGTCAAGTCTCAGAGTATGAGGGTGCGCCATGATCGGGACCGCACCCGACTGCCGGGCCAGTGTTGCAGCCTCAGGCCCGGTGAGCGTCTTGCGATCAACGTAGCCAGGGGGGCTGTTACCGAGGTACTCGTTAAACGCTGAGTTCGCATCCGAGACATACCCCTTCTCAACCATCACGCTCGCAAAATGAGGGCGCCCGACTACCCCTTCTCCCGCCTCTTTTTCAACTTCTTCGATCGTGATATCAAGACCCAACGCATTGAGACGCCCAATCATCTGAACATTGCGATTGATCCGGCCCACTTTGATCTCTTCAAGATGGTTACCCAAGGCGCTCGGTCCGGCTGGCAAGAACAGCACCAACATGTGCAACCCATTGCCACATGCCAACTCGATGCCCCG
>CAXMSI010000140.1:0-4860 GCA_964196085.1 uncultured Acidimicrobiia bacterium
ATGCAGCCCACAAGCCGCATGCCTAGGGTGGACGAGAAGTGATTCCCTTTTTGAGAACTCGTGTGGTGGGTGTGCGGTTTGTAGCGACTGCTTTGGCAGTGGTGCTGGTGTTGGCCGCATGTTCGCCTTCGATGGCTGTTGAGCCGCTGGAGCCGGAGGAGATAGAGGTCCGGCAGCGTTTCTCGGACTTCCGCAATGAAGTACTCCCACAACTTGTGACCTTCTACGGTCAGGCGGCGGACACGGATCCGGTTCCCATTGTGGTTCTGGCCCACGGTTTTGGTGGTAGCCGTGAAGACTTGGAGGTCTTGGCTCAGCCGCTTTCGGAGAAGGGCTTGATCGTCATCAACGTAGCTTTGCTTTATGATACGAGCCACTTGTTGGAGTCGATGGCGGATGTGCCTTGTGCTGTTGCATACGCCTATGAGAACGCAGCCTCGTGGAACGGTGATCCCGAGAGGATTATCGTGATCGGCCATTCAGCCGGGGTAAATGCAGCCATGATGGCTGCTTTGTCACCAGACCAGATGGTCCAGTGCGAAAACCGTACAAATTCAAAGGTTTGGGCGGTGATTGGTGTCGCCGGAGATCCGAGCAACGTAACCGAAGGTGGGATCCTCTGGAACCTGTTGCATGACACAGGATTACGTAACGCCTACTCACCGACCCAAGCGGCCGAGGTTCTTGAGACCATCAACCCGTACAACCACTTCGGCAACAACCCGAACCTCACAGCAAGATTTGTGCATAGTGACGGCGACGTCGTGGTCGATCCTGACCGGGACGAACAATTCGCTGAAGACATGGCCGCAGCAGGCTACGACGTTGAGTTCCTCCTGATGGAAGGTGGCGGGCATGGAAGCGTATGGCCTGAAGAAGTCTTGCAAATAGTCGACGAACTCATCAGCAAGCCGTGAGCTAGCCCAGCCCGAAAATCTATCGTTGCACCTCTGCCGTTGGTGCTCGCTCTTTCATTGATCACGAGTCAGACGGCGGTTCCAACTCAGCTTGGGAGTGTAGAAGTAGCTTCGGCTCCTGCCAATGGCGTTCCAAATCAGTTCTTTGCTGCTGTTCTTTGACTTTCTTGGTATTGAGTTGTTAGGTCGAGCCATGTTTCGAATTGGTTCCAATTGATTGTCACTTGGTCTACAAGTGTTCTTCCGGGTCGTCAAAGTGTCAGACGGCTCCGAAGAACCAGGGCTTCTAGTGATTCCAATGCGTCCGTCCAAGACGTAGAACCGGTGAATGCTCTCGAAGAGGTCTCTTCATGGAGCGAGTTCTTGATGGCCCCCCACGTTCGTCTTGTTGCGGTCGGGCGGACGGTGGTAGCGATAGATTGTTTTCGGGCGTCGAGATCCGGGAAAGCACCTCCCAATCATCCCTTCCAACTTTAAGAAAAGCTGATATGGTTGCCGAGGCGGTTAACGAGGCGACGGAGTGGCGATGTGGGCATCTCATAGGGCACCTCAAGCGATGCTCGTATTGATCGTTCTGCTGGCAGCAGCGTGTGCCGCGCCCGCCCCAGTCGCCCTGACTTCACCGGGCGAGGGAATCGAAATTCGAATGGCGAGGGCCGATTGGTCCACTGGGTACTTTCAGGCAGAGGTTGTCCGGCTCATGCTTGAAGAGCTGGGGTATTCTGTCACCGATCTGGGCAATAACGAGCTTGCTCCAGCCAGTTTCTACTTGGGGCTCGGCAACGGAGACTACGACCTATGGGTAAATGGTTGGTTGCCGAGTCACAACTCCTTCCTCGCCGAGCCCCTGCTAGACGGGGCAACCGTCGAGTCGGAGGTCACCACGATCGGAAGTATTGTTGCATCGGGAGCTTTCCAAGGTTTCCTAACGGATGCCGTCACCGCTGATGAATACGACATCCAGTACTTCGAGGACATTGCTGACAATCCCTCTATCGCTGCGCTCTACGACATAGACGGCGACGGGACTGCGGATATCACTGGTTGCAATGTTGGCTGGGGCTGCAACGGTGCGATCGACGAACTCATCCAGGCCAACGGTTGGGAGGATACTCTGACCCAAAGAGTTGATGACTTCGACGCTCTGTTTGCTGCCACTGTGGCAAGTTTTGAGGCTGGTGAGTCAATCCTTACCTACATTTGGGCTCCCAGCGGGTACTTCGCCCAGTTGGTGCCTGGTGAGGACGTCGTCTGGCTGGGATTTAGGAATGAGCAAGCTGCTGGTTCGCAGGTTGTGCCCTTCCCGCCGCAACAGTGTCCCGGCCAACCTTGTGACCTGGGACTTCCACTTAACTCGGTGGTTGCCGTTTTGAACAACAACTTTCTGGCCGACAATCCGGCAGCTGGAGCTCTTGTGGAAGTCTCGAGCCTCCCGCTCACTGATGTAGCGGTCCAAAACCTCAGGATGATCCTGGGGGAGGACAGTGAAGCCGACGTCCGCCGCCACGCAGAGGAATGGATCGCAGAAAATCGGGTAGTCGTTGACTCTTGGCTGGACTACGCACGCGGAGCCGCGCGATGAGCGATGACAGCCGCACCCCGCTGAGAGCTGAAGAAGTGCTCGATCAGGGCGTAGAAGTTTGGAATAAGTGGCGTCACGATAACCCGAGTGAGCGACCGTCGCTGGCGGGAGTTGACGCGAGCGAAAAAGACCTGGCTGGTATCAACCTCAGTGAATTGGACCTGTCAGGCGCTGATTTCTACGGGTCTGACCTTTCTGGTGCGAATCTAAAAATGGCGCTCCTCACCGAGGCTGATCTTGGAGACTGCAAGTTGGCGAAGGCCGACTTATACAAGTCGGACCTCAGGGGGGCGTTTGCTACCGGGGCCGTACTCTCGGGGGCTTATCTGAACGAGGCAGACATGCTCGGGATCGACTTGCGCGGCGCGAAAATGATTGGAGCAAGGCTTGAATCTGCTGGGCTTACCGATGCCGACCTGAGCCAAGCGGATTTGGCCGGGGCGATACTCGACGGGGCTTCGATGGTGGGTGCAAATATGTCGCGGGCATCGCTTGAGGGAACCAGTGTTTTCAGGGTTGACTACGGATCGTTCGAGTCGATGCGCGGACACTACTTTGGCATCAGGGGATTGGACTCCTGCTTCGGCAACGCCCTTTTTGTTCGCGATGCCAAGGATCGTGACTATCTCGACGCTTTCGAACGGGTTATCGAGCTCGCGCCTCCTGGTCCAATAGCAACCCTGAAGAGGTTTGCCTTCAAAGCGTGGCAAATGATCAACTACGGCCGCAGCATGGGCAGGCCGTTACTCTACGCAGTGGTGCTCGCCTTGATGTTCGGAACCGTCTACGCGCTCGATATGCGACTCGGGTGGGGCCTCATGAACTACGCGAACAGTTCGGAAAGCTGGTTCACTCCGTTCTATTACTCCATCGTGACCTATACGACCTTGGGATTCGGTGACATAACTCCACTCAGTTGGGTTGGTGAGATCTTGGTGGTCGTGGAAGTTGTCATGGGGTATACAACCCTTGGGTTGGTTCTGGCTATTCTCGCCAATCGAGTGGCCCGCCAGAGCTGACCACGACAGACACCGACGAGACCGATAGAAGGAGCAGAGAAAAGTGTACGGATGGTCCATCGCTCAAGTAATTCAGATAGTTCCAGAAGCCGACCTTCTTTGGGTGATCGTCGCCGCAGCACTCGTGTTTCTCATGCAGGCTGGGTTTCTGGCCCTTGAGGCTGGGCTGACGAGATCAAAGAATGCCATCAACGTGGCAATCAAGAATATGGCCGATTTCGGGATGTCGACCGTCCTCTTCTGGCTCGTGGGTTTTGGCATCATGTTTGGCCCTTCCCTGGGGGGAGTGATCGGCTCCGGCGAATTTGCGGTGTCGTTCGATGAGTCACTTGCTTGGCCTACCGTTTTCTTCACGTTTCAAGTGATGTTTGCGGGGACCGCGGTAACGATCCTCTCCGGAGCCGTTGCCGAACGCATGAAGTTCGGGGCCTATTTGTTCCTAGCCATGCTCGTGGCGGGAGTGACCTATCCGATCTTTGGGCATTGGGCGTGGAACGGGTTGAACGTAGGCGAATCGCTTGGGTGGCTCGGACAGCGGGGTTTCTACGATTTCGCTGGTTCTACGGTAGTTCATAGCGTTGGAGGCTGGACTTCTCTTGCGGTGCTGCTGGTTGTTGGCCCCCGAATTGGCCGCTTTCCCAAGGACGGGCCTCCAAGAAAAATCACTGGAAGTAACGTCCCGTTAGCAACGATGGGAGCGTTGCTGTTGTGGATCGGATGGCTCGGGTTTAACGGTGGTAGCACCCTGTCCATGGGTCCATCAGTAGGCCGGGTCATTGCCAACACGGTCCTTGCGGGGTCGGTCGGGCTAGTCGTCACGATGCTCGCGGGGCGTCTCATAAGAGGACGCTCGGAGATCGATCATGTCATCAATGGAACCCTTGCGGGTCTTGTAGCAATTACCGCAAGCGCCAACGTGGTCGACTCAGCCGCCGGTGCAGCAATTGGGGCAATTGGGGGTCTGGTCATGTTGGGGGCGGCAGAACTACTCGAGCGTTTCAAGATTGACGACGCTGTTGGAGCGGTGCCCGTCCATCTCGCTGCTGGTATTTGGGGGACGCTCGCTGTAGGGATTTTTGGTGATTTGGACATCTTGGGCACTGGTCTCACGCGCTCTCAGCAGATCGGCGTTCAAGCACTTGGGATTTTTGCCTGTTTCCTCGTGGCCTTTGTTGCCACGTATATCATTGTGGTCCTCGCGAACAAGGTAGTGAGGTTCCGAGTCCCTGCTGAGGCTGAGCATGTTGGGTTGAACGTTTTTAATGATACGGCGACCACCGAGATACTGGCGCCGAAGTGATTGAGCACGTAGAGCCGACTATTGTCCTCGTCGAGAACCAGC
>CAXMSI010000141.1:0-4842 GCA_964196085.1 uncultured Acidimicrobiia bacterium
CCGAAGGCGTACGATCTGTGATGAGGACCACGGCGGCCAATCCAAAGGCGGCAAAACCTGTCGGAATCAGCACATCTGGTGAGATCCCTCCGGCCCAAAGGACAATAATCGCCACCGCGACCAGCCCCATACCGACTAGCTCGAGCGGTTGGGGAGATCGTCGCCGCATCAGTCGAGAGCCGATCATTGTGAGAGCAAGGAAACTGGCAAGTGTGATGGCTACAGCGACAATATCAGAGCGCGTCAGTGCAACCGCAAGTGCAGACAACGAAGCCGCTAGGGGGAGAGCGACGCGCATCGCTGCCCTCCAAACGGGTCTCGTGGGGCGCGACAAGACAACAAGAACTACACCAGCAAGAAGTGCCCGAGCTCCGCTAAAAACCACCGGTCCAGTGAGCGAAGCGCCCTTCTGCACAAGCCATAGGGAGGCTCCGGTAAGTAACGCAACAACGATTGGAGTGAGGCGAAGCCAAATCTGGCTCATAGGAGTTCTGACAGCGGTGTGGTCGCCAGATACAGCCCAGTGCCCGAGACGACCACCTGTCCGTCGACGAGAAGTTCACCCGATAGCTCTAGGCGTTTCCCCCTCCGGCGCACCACGCTCCCCGTTAGAGACAGCCGGGTTCCGTCATTTGGAACCTCGCCTTTGAAGCGGAGTTGCATTGTCCCGGTGACGGAAAGTGTCCCCTCGGCGATTAGCCCAGCCCACACCATGATCTCGTCGAGCGCAGTAGCCGACAGGCCACCGTGGAGCTTGCTTGCAAGTCCGTGGTGTTCGGGTTTGGGCGTGAAGTGGCCAGATACGCCTCGCTCAGTCTGAGCGTCGATTTGAATGCCCAGCCCGAACGGGTTGTCCATTCCGCAGGCAAAGCAGTTGTCGTCGAAACGGGCTTTCACCGCTGAAATCGTTTTGGAAAGGTCGCTCATGATTGGGGGCAATCGTACACTTGGATTATGAAGAGGCTGCGCGCAGACGGAACTAGCCCGAATACGAAGGATCGCGCGCGGGCTGGGCGCATTGCCAAGCGGCTGTCCGAGATCCACCCTGATATCGAGACTGCGCTGAGTTACAAGAACCCTTGGGAGTTGATTGTTTCCACAGCAATCTCAGCTCAGACCACCGACATCAACGTGAACCGGGTCACTCCGGCACTGTTTTCGCGGTTCCCGACACCCGATGCTCTCGCGGGCGCCGATCCAGAAGAGGTCGAGCAACTTATCTTCTCAACAGGGTTCTACCGGCAGAAGACACGGGCGATCATTGGACTCGCTGCTGCGATCGTGGACAATCATGCTGGCCAAGTACCTGAGGACATGGCGCTGTTGGTGAAGCTGCCCGGGGTGGGCCGCAAGACAGCGAGCGTCGTTCTGGCTGAGGCTTTTGGTCACCCCGAAATCGCGGTCGACACACACGTCAAGCGAGTGGCCTATCGGCTAGAGCTCACCTGTGAGACCGACCCGGCGAAGGTGGAAAGAGATCTTAAGGCGATCGTCCCCAAGACGCACTGGAACAAATTGTCTATGCGAATGATCCAGTTCGGAAGGGATGTATGCGACGCGAGGAAGCCCCAATGCCGGGTATGCCCGTTGCGGAGGACTTGCAACTCAACCGACAAGACCGCTTGAACCTGGCAGAGTTTCGACGGTTAGCTTCGAACTCGACTCCTCTGATTCTCTCGAAGTAGTCTGCCTAGTTTCTGGTAGTGCTGTGAGCGCACCGATGGCGATGATGAGGCCACCAGCGAGGAGAGCAACCAGTGTCTTGGTGTCGAAGGTTTCTCTGGCCATGAGGAACCGCGCCAAGCTTGTCCCTGTCCCAATGGCAATGCTCAGCCATGCAAGTCCGGCAGCACGGAGGCCTCTCGGAAGCAGTTCGACCCGGTGAGCGCCGTTGGCCGCAGCGAACCCGAACAGCCCAGCAGAGGCAGCAGCCAAGCCAATGGTGACGATCAGGGAATTACTAGAGAAATACGTGGCCACCGAACCCCCTGCAGCGACGATCAGCGAGAGGTTCTCGGCTAGTTTGCGGCCAAGTCGATCTGAGGCGAACCCGGCGCCGATAGCGCCAACTGTACCTGCGATACCGGCCACGGTGAGTGCCCCGAGAAGATCGCTCACTTTCCATATCCCTGGGCTGGTTAGATGTTCTTGAAGGGCGCTGACATGGACGGTTGTTAGTGCTGCGACGAGTGCCAGCGCTCCCATGAGCGGCATAATGATGCTGGCGAACGGAGGTGCCAAAGGACGCCACAGAGCCAGTCTTCGGCTGGCCTGTGTGCGGGGCTCTCTGAGAGCGAGGCTGAGCACTAGGACGACGACTGTTGAATACCCCGCCAGTCTCAGCACCTCGTACCACGCTGTCGTCTCGTCGAAGAGGGGAGTGGCCACTGAGATGAGGCCGGCTCCGAAGGCACCACCCGTCAACATGACTCCCGCACTCAGCCCAGACCGACGCGGAGTTCCGAGTTCAACGGCTGAGATCAGAAGCAAGATGCCAGCGGCAATCCCGACTCCTCTCAAAATGGTGACCATGAGTTTCAGTAGTTCTGGTGTCGAGGCGAACGAAACTCCGACAGCCAAGAGGGCGGTCAGCGTTACCAGAGTCAGAAGCGGACCCTTTCTACCTGACCGGTCGCCCGTCGCCAGCAGAGGAATGACTATCAGTGCTGACCACCAACTCGGGGTCAGGGCCTCAGCGGCGGTGGACAGCTCCACATGAAGAGTCTGGGCAACAGCAAGGTCGATTCCCGATGTCCCGGCAATGGCAAACCCGTGGACCACCGCCATAAGCCACAAGACACCCATGGAGGGGAGATGGAATTTGTTGAAGGGGGTTTGATGGGGCATCGGAAGACTATAAGCTAATCGGGAACACACACGAACGTGCGGCGGTTACAGCAATCATGAATTTTGGTGAACTTCTTCAAGACGCGAGCCTTCTCGTCGGGTTGGGCATTTCGTTCCTCGCTGGCATGGTCGCATTCTTCTCTCCCTGCGTACTTCCGCTTCTGCCTGGGTACCTCAGTATCATGTCTGGTTTCTCGGTCAATGAAATTGAGTCCGGCCAGGCATCGACGCGAGAGATGCTCCGCGCAACTGTCCTGTGCGTCCTTGGTTTCACTACTGTTTTCGTCGCGTTAGGGGCTGCTGCGACGGCCCTTGGCTCCACCCTACTTCAAAACCTCACGGCCATAACGAAAGTCGCAGGATGGTTCATCGTGGTGTTTGGGATTCTCGTTTTATGGGGAGCAGTCTCTAGCTCTCCATTGTTTGCGGGGATGATGCGCGAACGCAGAATCAACATTCGCACTGAGAAACTAGGGGCTTTCGCTCCGCCAGTGATGGGTCTTGCCTTCGGCTTCGGCTGGACTCCCTGCATAGGACCAATCCTTGCCGTCATCTTGGCTCTCGCTTCGGCTCAGGGGTCAGTGTTCCAAGGGATGGCCCTGCTGGCAGCCTTCTCTCTAGGGATTGGTGTTTGGTTCGTCTTGGCTGGGCTGGGAGTGTCGAGGCTCTTCAAGCGCATGCGACGCCATCTGCGCAAGATCAACATCGTGTCTGGTGTTGTGATTATTGTCTTTGGTGTTGTGATGGCTAGCGGAAAACTTGGCATCCTTTCCGGTTGGGTCTCGGAATTCTTTGTAAAGGTCGGATTAGACGCTCTGACTGAGATCTAGGCATCCTACGCTGGCGAATCCTGACTAGTTAAGTCGCACCTCATTCATGTCGATGCACTTTGCACGAATGCGAATGGATCAAGACAATATGACCAACACTCGAGAGGCTCCCGAGACGCTAGCGACGCCGTCTGTGCTCTCACAGAGCCGGCCGACTCCGGTTTGGTTCGTCACGGCCTTGGTAATTGCAGCTGCAGCTCATCAGGCGTGGAGCGTCGCAACCCTTCCTGGGTTACAGTCACCTGAAGTGCTCAAGTGGCCCTGGTTCGTGCTGCTGGTCGTGGTTGCTGAATTCATGGTCACCCACCTTCAGTTCCGGCGCCTCACCCATTCGCTCAGTATGGGCCAAATACCGATCGTGGTCGGTCTCTTCTTCCTCGAACCATGGGAGCTGATCGTCGCCGAAGTCCTAGGATTGGGCATCGCAGCCCTCATTCGGAGGAAGGTCACCATCGAGGCAGCCTTTAGCCTCGCTCAACGAGTCTTCATCGCTGGTCTCTCCATCAATGTCTTCTTCACAATCATGGAGGGGCGTCCACCAGTGGTCAACAATGGGATACTCGCTCTCGGTTCAGCAGGTTGGATAGCGGCCATCTCGGCAACTGGGCTAGCTGTTCTCGTAGGGATTGTGTTCGATAGTGCCGTCTTTCGCCTGGCAGGTGGACGGTTAACAGTCGGTGAAGGACGAGATGCGGCTGTAGCTTTTCTTCTTGCCACGGCCATGAACACCGGCCTCGCTCTGGTTGGGGTACAGCTGCTCTGGGTGCAACCCGGCAGCGCGTGGCTGGCGTTGGTGCCGCCCTTCGTGTTGTTGGGTTCCTACCGGGCCTATGTTGCCCAGCGTGCAGAACGTCAGCGCCTCGAAAGTCTATACGGGGCAACGCAGGAACTCCATGAGTCCGTCCAGATCGAAGCCGCCCTGATCGCGGCAGCCGAAAACGCCCGTGGGATGTTTGGTGCGGGGCTCGTCGAAGTAACCATTTTCCCAGACGGTTTGCTGGAACCAGGCTATGCGACCATTGCTGGCCCTGATGGGTCATCGGGTACCATGGAGCTAGTCGAACTCGGAGATCGGCAGCAGTTCTGGGACGCTGCTCAAGAATCTGACTCGGCTTCGTTGCTGTCGGGGCGCAAAATGTTCGCTATCGAAGATCGGGATGGCAGG
>CAXMSI010000142.1:0-4705 GCA_964196085.1 uncultured Acidimicrobiia bacterium
CGCCAGCTGCTGGGAGCCAAATCCACATCGGAAGCCCGTATCCTATAAGCGCTTCTGAGCCCTCCCCTCCGACAACGACGGCTGTGAAGGCTCCAATTCCCATGAAGAACGAGTGCCCGAGAGATACTTGTCCGGCTACTCCGGTGAGCAGGTTGAGCCCTAGGGCAGCGATCGCGAAAACACAGACTCGGGCCAACACCCGCAAACGAGCTGGGTCTTCTTGAAGCCAGTACAACCCTGGGATCCAAGCAGGGATCGCTTCCAGCGCAATAGCCAAAACAGCCACGATCAATAGAGCGATCGCCACTTTTTGCGTTCGCGTCGGCAACATCGCCGACTCGGCTTCGTAAGAAGAGTAAAAGCGGGATCTCAGCTTCGTCATACTCGTCGTACCTCAGGCGTTCCAAATAGGCCGTATGGCTTGAAGAGCAGCATCACCATCATCAGGACGTAGGGAACGAGTTCCGGGAAACCACTCCCCATGACACTCGAGAGGTTCGAAATATACATGGCCGTGAACTGCTGAACAGCTGCAACCAGAAACCCAGCTACCGCTGCTCCGACAATCGAATCCAACCCACCGATGATGATCACTGGGAACGCTCGAAAGACCACAAACGGGAGCGCTGTCCCGACACCAATAGCTCGGGGACCCGTTGCGTATAGAGAGCCAGCCAAGGCGGCGAGAGCGGCGCCGATCATCCAAGCTACCCCAAAGATCCTCCGAACAGGAATACCCATTGCCATGGCCGCTTCTTGGTCGAAGGCGGTAGCGCGCATCGCCACCCCAGTCTTCGACCTAAAGAATCGCCAGAGGACGAAGGCCGCGAGGAGCGCGATCACTACGATCGTTGGCTCGGTATAGGGAAGGAAGACGGTCTTGTCTCCGATCGCGATCTTCCAAAGTCCAAAGCCCCAAGGGTCGCCCACTTGCTTAGAGGCCGGCCCAACCAGATCATCAAACACTGTGCGTAGAGCAACGTCGATCCCAAGAGTGATGATGGCGACGGCGAAGATCGGTTCTCCCACCATGGGTTCGATGAAGAGACGTTCAAGGATGTACCCCAGCAGAGCAGCGGCAAGGAGGGCTATCAGCAGCGACACCAGCCAAGAGACAACCTTGCCGCTCCAGTAGCCATCGGCTGCCACGTTGAGCCAGTGGTCATCAGCGAAGAAACGACCGGGTACGTTGAGCTTGAGAGCGAACAGATACGCGAACCAAGCACCCATCGCGGAAATAGCTCCGTGGGCGAAGTTGAGCACTTGGGTCGCTTTGAAGACGATCACTAGGCCCATGGCTAGGAGCGCATAGAGGGCACCAAGGACCAGCGCATTGATGAGATAGTTCAGCGCAAAGGCCGGGTCAAACAGCTTCTCTCCGAAGGACGCCGCTTGGGCGAGAACCGGGAACAGGGTCATGTATACATGGCCTCCACCAGGTCACCGAAGGCTTCTTCCATTGCTCCGCGCTTCACCTTCTGGGTGGCAGTGAGCTCGCCATCCTCGTGGTCTAGTTCTTTTGGAAGGAGCTTGAACTTGCGGATGTGCTCGACTCGGGCAAACTTCTCGTTGGTCTCACTGACAATTTTCTGGACGAGTTCAATCACTTCGGGCTTCTCAGAGAGGTCTCGATACGTGGTGTAAGTAATCCCTTTGCGGAGAGCCCAGTTGCCAACCGTGTCCATCTCAATGGATACAAGGGCGGACAAGAACCTACGCTGGTTGCCTATCACCATGGCCTCAGAAATGAACGGCGAAGTCTTGAGGCTGTTCTCAATCTCTGACGGGGAAACATTCTTACCACCGGCGGTGATAATGATGTCTTTGATACGGTCAACAATCTTGACGTGTGTTCCACCTACCCAAACGCCAACGTCGCCCGTCTTAAGCCACCCATCTTCGGTAAACGTTGCTGCCGTTTCCTCAGGCTTGTTCCAGTACCCAACAAACACTCCAGCATGCCGAGTTTGAATCTCTCCAGTGGTCCCGTCTATCCGCAACCCGATCCCCGGGTACGGTTCGCCCACGGTTCCAAGGATGGCTCGGCCGTAGAAGTTATGTGTCGCCACCGCAGCGTTCTCCGTCATTCCATACAGCTCGAGCAGCGGGACACCCAGTCCAACGAAGAAGGTAATGACTTCGGGAGCAATTGGCGCCGCGCCCGTGGCGGCATATCGGCACCGTCTCAGTCCGATGCGGTCAAGCAGGGCCCGAAACACGAGTGGCCGCCAAATAGCATTGAGAATTCGAGTCTTGGCGGTGGGGGTCCCACCATTCGCGACAAGCACTTCACCAATCGAAGTAGCGGCCCTAATCCCCATGCCCATCACTAAGCGCTTAAACCGGGTCGCATCCTGCGCCTTGATGAGAACCCCTGCGTGGAGCTTCTCCCAGATGCGAGGAACTGCGAAGAAAATGGTTGGCTGAACTTCACGGAGGTTGACCTGCACGGTTTCGATCGACTCTGCAAAGTTGGAGATAAGTCCCGTGGAAACCAAAGTCCAAGTGGTAAATATTCGCTCCGCTACGTGACAAAGCGGGAGAAAACTGAGAATCTCGTCGTCAGGCCCCGGCGGCCTACCATCGCTAGTTCGACCCGACGAGTCAATGATCTTTTCGATCGCGAACTCTGCATTGTTGTTATTGAGCATTGCTCCTTTGGGAGGGCCGGTGGTGCCAGAGGTATAGACCAGGGTCATAATGTCATCACCCCTCGCCGCACCCATGATGTCCGATATCGCTTCGGGGTGTTCGGCGCGGTATCGGCGGCCAAGCTCGAGGAAGTCTTCCCAGAAGAGCAGCCGCTTGTCGTCGTAAGAGACAACGCCTCGAGGTTCAGTGAACAGAACCTTCCGTACACGAGGAAGGTTGTGCGCGACTTCGAGGAACTTGTCGACCTGCTCCTGATCCTCTGCAAAATGCACCACCGCCCCAGAGTCGGCGAGAAGGTACTCCACCTCTGCTGCGGGGTTTGTGGGATAGAGCCCAGTGTTGACAGCGCGGATAGCGACCGTCGCAAGGTCAAGGATGAGCCATTCGGGACGGTCCTCAGAATGGATTGCTACCCGGTCTCCGTATTTCACTCCAAGCGAAAGAAGGCCCCCAGCGGCGTCCTGAATCAGTTCCCAGAACTGCGACCATGTGGTCTCCTGCCAGAGCCCGAAGTCCTTCTCCCTAAACGCAACGGCATCAGGGCTCGTTTGAGCCCAGTCACGCACTCGGGCGGCAACAGTCAGAAAGGCAGAGTCGGCGGAGATATCAGAAGACCGTTCCATCGTTGTCGACATGCAAAAACCCTCATCGTGGTCTAGGGAACCTTAGACACCCAACCACTCCCTCCGTTGACTGACAGGGGAAAGTTTTTCGGCTCTTTTTCAGGAACCTGGAGACCACTCCGCCCCGCCCGGCCAATGCTCCTTCTTCCAGATCGGTGCCCGAGCCTTCAACTCTTCGATGAGATAGCGAGCCGCGTCGAACGCGTCTGCCCGATGCGCCGCACTCACAGCCACCGCAACCGTAGGCTCCCCCACGTCACAGATACCGGTTCGATGCAACACCCGCGCTTGTAACAGAGGCCACTTAGCGGCAGCTTCGTCAGCAATTTCGTTGATGGAAGCCTCTACGCGTTCCTCGAATACCTCGTAATCAAGGTGGGTAACGCCGACCTTTCCCGGAGAGTGGTTCCTTACATGTCCTGTAAAAACTACGATCGCCCCTGCCTGGTCGTCCGCCACAGCGTCGTGTAGTCCCGCGATGTCAAGGGGTTCACCGGAAACAAGGATGGAGGTCGTCATGCCATCAAGGCTAAACCGAGACCCACCTCAACTACAACTACCACAGCACCAGCCTTGGAAATGCTGAATCTTTCCGATCGCCTCTCACTAGAGGAGTTCGGCTCTTAGACTTCTATCCATGGAATCACACGACGACATCCCATGGTGGCCTGCTGGGCCAATTGAGCAGCCTGTACCAGTTGCGGACCTCAGTGCCGAGCCTCGCGGCAAACAACGTCGCAGCGGGGCCTCGCTTTCGTCTTCATTCATTGCAGGGATCCTTGGCGCCTTGCTCACAATGGGTGCCCTTGCAGGCACCGGACTCGTTGAGATCGGGAACACAGAAGAACCTCCAGCGAGCGTTTCGGGTGGAGATGGACAGGCAGCGAAGGATCTATCTACTCTCGCAGCCGAAGCCCTCCCATCAATCGCCCGAGTCGTGGTGGCAACAAATAATGAAGCCGGAGAAGCGGTAGCTTTCGCAACAGGTTCCGCCGTGGGGTTCTCCTCCGAAGGGCACCTCGTCACGAACGCCCACGTGGTGGCCGGAGCTGATGTCTTGCGCGTTGAACTCATAGACGGACGAACAGTCCCAGCTGAGCTCATTGGTTTCGACGCCCTTACCGATGTCGCTGTGATCAAGATTCCAGCGGGATTTGTACCTCCGATAGCGCTTGGAGTGTCCGCCGAGGTTTCAATCGGAGACACCGCCGTGGCAGTGGGCAATCCACTTGGCCTCGAAGGGGGCCCATCGGTTACTGCTGGCGTCGTATCTGCCTTCGGACGACAGCTTTCAATCGCTGACCGAGACCTTCCAGCTCTAGTGGGCCTCATTCAGACCGACGCCCCTATCTCAGGGGGAAGCTCTGGCGGAGCCCTGCTCAACGCTCGGGGTGAACTGATTGGAATCACCACGGCCAAGTCTTCAGGGG
>CAXMSI010000143.1:0-293 GCA_964196085.1 uncultured Acidimicrobiia bacterium
ACGAAGACTTGGTAGGTATGTATGTTGTTGACGAGTCCGGGAAGAAGTTGGGCGTAGTCAAGGAAGCTATTTTCGGCAGCGCCCAAGACCGTCTTGCTATCGACACCGGCGAGGCGGTTTCTGAGGTGCCTTTCGTTGAGGCCTTCTTCCCGGCCGTCGACCGCCAAGCGGGAAGAATCACGATTGCTCCAATTGACGGCCTTCTGTAGGCCGGCAGCGTCCGGAGCTGGAGTTGATTCTGATCTTGAACCGAGGTCCTAGTTTCGAGTTGGTAGTTCGGTGGTCCGCACTAC
>CAXMSI010000143.1:303-4658 GCA_964196085.1 uncultured Acidimicrobiia bacterium
TCGGAGTTGCTTCTGCTCTTTGAACTGAAGTCCTAGTTCCGAGTCGGTAGTTCGCTAGTCCGCGCTACTGGTGCCGCGCCACTAAATTGGGTCGCTCATGCACATTGACCGCGACCACGCCATCTCATTCCTAGAAAAGGGGACTGATTCTGAAGAGATCTTCGTTCAGGCTAGGAGCATTCGTGATGAGACATGGGGGAGGAAGGTCACGTTCTCCAAAAAGGTGTTCATCCCTCTCACGACCCTATGTCAGGACAAGTGTGCGTATTGCACATTTGCCAAGCCCCCGGGTAACGGCGGTGAGTACCTGTCGCCAGAAGACGTCCTCGCGATAGCTCGGGCTGGGGATGCAGTTGGGTGTACCGAGGCCTTGATCACGCTTGGTGACCAGCCAGAGGTTCGGTGGAAGGCAGCTCGGGAGTTCCTTTCTGGCCGAGGCCTCACTACAACGCTCGAGTATGTACAAGAGATGACGGAGCTCATTGTTGCCGAGACCGGTATCTTCCCACATGCCAACCCGGGGTTGATGTCGGTGGATGCGATGCGTGCTCTGCGGCCGAGCAATGCCTCGATGGGAATGATGTTGGAAAACATCTCACCACGCCTGCTCGAACCAGGTATGCCGCACTTCGACTGTCCAGACAAGGAACCGAGCCTCCGAGTGAAGACAATTGAAGCTTCAGGCGAAGCGAAGGTTCCCTTCACTACGGGCGTGCTGATTGGTATCGGCGAGAACACAGGAGAAGTGGTCGACTCGATTCTCGCGCTTCGGGACCTCTGTGGCTCAACCGGTTCCATCCAAGAGGTGATAGTGCAAAACTTTAGGGCGAAGGCAGATACCCGCATGCGCCGGTCTGCCGAGCCCGTACCAGCCTACTTTGCGCGGGTGATCGCTCTCACTAGGGTGCTCGTTCCAGGAAATGTGTCCGTTCAGGTGCCACCCAACCTCACCGAGAAGTACGAAACCTATCTTGACGCTGGCATTAATGACTGGGGCGGTGTGAGTCCTCTCACCATTGACTGGGTGAATCCAGAGCAGCCGTGGCCCCAGCTAGCCGAACTGAACGCAAGATCAGAGGCTCATGGTTTCAAACTGAAACAACGGCTACCGGTATACCCAAGATTCCTGAACGAAGAATGGGTAGACCCAAAACTCCTTTCCAGGCTCGCCAACCTCGTCGGTGATGATGGTTACGTACCTTTCGCCGACACTCCTGTCGCTATCACATAGTCGTCCGCTTCACGCTACAAAGGACGTTCCACTGGATTGGTGGAAACCGTCCGAAAAAGTCATTTGCGTACGGGTATAGATGGCATATAGCCAAGGCTTTTCATTCGGTGACGGGTCCCCTTCCGACCTTCGACCACCTTCGCCGCAAGCGAGGAAGGAAGCGCTCTTGTGGGTTGCCATCTGGGTTTCAGGATGGTGCAGGCTCGCTTAGTCGCGGGGGGAACTGTTGGGGCTGTATCGAAGTTCAAAGTTATGTCCCATTTGCCCTTGTGGACAGTGGGGGGTGGGGGTTAACCTGCGTCCCAATGTCTTTGATTACTTTCCTACGAATTCGACCTACCGAGTCACTGCACCAGCTTTCGGCTACCACTCGCTTCCGAGAGGGGACCACGGCTGTTGAGCTGGCGGCACCGACGCCTGATGATCTGAACGCGGCTGACGAGGCGGGCCTGCTGGTGCTCAGCGCCGATCGGGAAGCAGCTGCAGCGGGCTTTATTTTTTCAACGAAAGAAGCAGAAGCTACAGAGAAGCAGGGCCTGTCGCGGTGGAGGCTCACCGCAGAGATGTCAGTTGACCATGAAGCGATTGTCAACGCAGTCTCCCGAGTCCAACCTCGGTTCCTCCGATCATCCCGAAGTGAGGTTGCTGCGGCTGCCTATGTGGCCAACCTCCCCGGGGTGAAGGACACCGCTGTGTCGACCTTCGTCGACGATGTCTCACAAGCCCTGACGGCGGTTGGAGCCGGAGCAACTGACCTGCTCCTTCGTGACTGGAGCACCGAGGGTATCGGCGAGCTCAGAGACGCTCTTGCCGACCGTCAACTAGTGGAACGAACGGCTCTCCCGCTTGGGATCGAAATCGATGATGCTCGCGCCGTGCTGCCAAAGGCGATCTTCAAGGCTTGGCTCAACCAGACCGACGCTGGGGGAGCTGCACGTCCGAGAGGGGCCTGGGCGCCTGGACTCGACATGGAGATTCCGGCTCCCCTAAGAAGGATTAGTGCACAGTGGCAAGACTCCGCTTGGACCGACGATGTGCAGGAAGATGGGCTCTTGGGGGTGTCTCCCGAGATAGCCGGCATCTTGACGCAAAGCTTGGACGGTGTTCCGCCGTCGAGAGATGACATAGAGACCCTGTTTGGGGCGAGAGGCCGCGATGTAGAGGGCGTTGCGTGGGCAGCGGACCAACTCCGACAGTTACGCAAGGGCGATCCTGTCACCTATGTGGTGAACAGAAACATCAACTACACCAATCAGTGCTATTTCAAATGCGGCTTCTGTGCATTCTCGAAAGGCCCCCGCAGCCTTGACTTGCGTGAGGTTCCGTATTTGATGTCGATAGACGAAGTTGTAGACAGGTCAGTGGAGGCTGCTGAACGCGGTGCGACCGAAGTCTGCCTGCAGGGTGGGATTCATCCCGAGTTCACAGGAAGCTTCTACCTTGACATGGTGAAAGCGATCAAGGCAAAACTCCCCGACATGCACATCCACGGGTTCACTCCGTTGGAGATCTGGCAGGGTGCCGAGACACTAGACACCACGATCACAGCCCTACTGGCGGACTTGGCTAAGGCAGGTCTTGGTTCTTTGCCAGGCACCGCCGCAGAAATTCTGGATGATGATGTGCGGCTTTTCCTCTGCCCAGACAAGATTCGTACCGCCCAGTGGGCTGAGGTTATGACAGTTGCCCACGGACTCGGGCTCGGATCGACCGCAACCATCATGATGGGCCATATTGACACCCATCGGTCGTGGGCCAACCACATTGAAGTGGTGCGAGAGGTACAACGCCGTACAGGCGGTTTCACAGAGTTTGTTCCTCTGCCGTTCGTCCACATGGGAGCGCCCATCTGGCTCCAAGGCAAGGCTCGGCCAGGTCCAACATGGGATGAAGTCGTGCTTATCCACGCAGTTGCCCGTCTTGCTTTTGATGGGTTGATTGACAATATCCAGGCCTCGTGGGTCAAGCTTGGGATTGAAGGTGGATTGCGGCTGATCAACTCGGGTTGCAACGATTTCGGGGGAACGCTCATGGATGAGTCAATCACGCGTGCTGCGGGCGCTGACCATGGGACTGAACTCACTTCCGAAGACTTCATCGAGGCCATTGACAGTATTGACCGAACTGCTGTCGAGCGCAGGACTGACTACTCGCTGCGGAGTGATGTCCCCAACCACTAGAGAACCAAGGAAAGGCCCCCAACACCGCCTCTGCCCGAGAGCAGACGGCTGTGAAGGAGGCCTTCGCTTTGCTTGAGAAGCTGAGGACTAGCTTGCGGCTAACACCGCTGTTCCCGATGCCACCACTAAGAACCCTGCCTGTACTTCATTGATTGAAGTGGTTACTGAAATTACAGCCGTTGCCCCAACTTCGCTCGCTCGGTTGCTGAGATCGCCATGGGCCTTCTCAATAGCAAGTGATAGGACGGTTGCGTCGGCTGCAGCTTGAACAGCTGTTACCAGACCGCATGAGTCGCCCATCTCCATGCCTGGCACGGTGTCGGTGGTAACCAGCACGACAGGCTGAATCTCCTCTTCCGTCCCTGCTGACACGAAAAGGCCTTCGTCGCCTTCAATCGGCTCCGCTGGAGCGTTAGTAAGGGAGAAGGAGCTTTCGTTCCTACTTTCGACTTGCTGGGGTTCCATGTCAAGGTCCTCCTCGATAGCCTCATCGTCAGACGCGACCGCTTGGGTTGAATCATCCGCGGAATCGCCGATGACGGCTTTGACAGACGATTGTTCGGAGTCTTGGACTGTCTCGAAGGGATCTGCCGGCACGGCCAATGGCTCAGTAGCAGTGATCTCGGGAGTGCCCTGTTCGTCAGGTTCGTCCTCGACCACGGCCGTCCTCTGGTCCTCTGTCGCTTCGTGGGTAGATTTCTCATCGCCATCTACCGGCGCCTCGGTCGAGTCCTCAGCGTCGTCATCAACAAGAGTTTCTCCAAGAAGGATCTCGGCGAAGTGGGTCTCAGGTGTCTCCGATGCCGCGACAACGTCCTCGTTGGAGTCCTGTGAGTCCTCGATGACTTCTGAAAGTGACTCATGTGAAGAGCCGACAAAGTCTTCAAAAGACTCGTCTGTCTCGGCCACTATGTCGTAGAGGCTATCTTCGGTTTTCTCGATGA
>CAXMSI010000144.1:0-4607 GCA_964196085.1 uncultured Acidimicrobiia bacterium
GAGTGATCGTATAGAGCCCAGCGTCCTTCGCTTGGCCGATTCGTCGGATTGGGTCATAGACAGGATTGATGAATCCGAGCTCGAGAGCTTCGGGCACTGCAGTCTCGTACAGCACCTTCCCGGTCTCGTCTTTGGTATCGAACACCAACGAGTTCACAGTCGTGATTGCGGCAAGGCCCAACAATCGATCGAAATCATCATCGTTCATCGACACATATCGACTCACACGCAGAGCCCTCACCACCCGAACCTCCAGCAACACCTCGATTGAGAGGTCTCCACCTTCGTACTCAACTTCTTGGGGCAGGTATCCCGGACGCTCAATGGCAAGGGTGCCAGCCATTGCACCCCCAAAAGAGAAAAGGCCACTGGAATCGGTATAGATCGACTCCCCGTTAAGCGTCACAACCGCATCCCACAGTGGGTGCTCATCAGTGACAACGGTGCCCCCAAGTGTGTAGCTGGGGAGGGTTGTTGTTGTCGTTGTTGTTGTAGTTGAGGTAGTCGATGTGGCTGTCGGAGGAGGGACCGTCGGAGGCGCCGCCAGTGTGTCCGCGACTTCAGCTGAAGACGTACACGACGCAGCCACCAGGCTGAGCACGATAAGGACGGTCCAAGAACGCATAGGCATGAGTTTGGGCCAATCTCCAATAAAGTCAACCACCACCCAACACCACAAATTCTGGGGGTTCCAGTGTCCCATATGCAAGGTTGTTTGCGCCCACTACGATTACCAACCCATGACATCGCAGCTGTCACTCTCAGAAATCATGTCCAAACGAGGTAAACCCGCTCCCTCAGCCTCGGTCCTTGTCCGAGGCCTGGCACTTGGAGTGTTCTTTGTTGGAGTTGCGATCCTGCTGATGCTGGTGGTTGGTTTAGTGGCCACGGCTGGGCTCTGGTTGGCCACCCATTTCGACTGGCTTGAACCAACTACCGTCAGCGGCTTGCGTGACGGCATGCCTACCTACCTTGGGTTTGCTGCCGCGGGTATCGGCCTCTGGACGGGCGCGTATCTTGTGACCCCAAAGGGTTCTGCGCTGCTGGCACTTTCCGGGTTGTGCGTTGGCGGAGGCTTTGGGTTCGTTCTCTACACCCTCGGTTCTCCACTCTGGAGTCTCGGCATGCTGGGTGTTGGTTGGGCCTTGGCGGTGCCATCAGAATCATTGAGAACCGCAGCCGTACGAACCCTGCCCAGCTTCATCCTTGGCTTTATGACTCTTGGTGTAGAAGCTGAGACCCTCCTCCGCAAAGCAACCCTGCTCCTGCTGGGGGCCGCGGTTGGGGCGGCAATTGTGGTGATCATGGTCACTGCAATCGACCCTCTCATAGAACGTCGCGTCGCACAAGTCTGAACCCCCGTTCATGAGTAATGGGGGGCGGGTTCTAACATGCCGCAAGTGAAATCACTCGATCGTCGCCTCGCAACCATCCTCCTCATTGTCTTTGTGCAGATGGTTGGAGCTTCGATGATCCTCCCAATCATCCCGTTGTATGCCAAGAACGAGTTCGGAATGTCCCCGACCTCGATCACCCTCTTGGCAACATCATTCTTCGCAGCGCAGTTCCTCGCCGGCCCTTTTCTTGGAAGGCTTTCGGACAAGGTCGGCCGGGTCCCAATCCTCCTCGTGTCCCAGGTTGGCACCGTCATCAGCTTCATCATGCTGGCATTTGCCGGAGGCCCCCTGTTGCTGTTTTCTGCTCGAGTCCTTGACGGGATAACCGGCGGAAACATCATCGTTGCTCAGGCATACGTCACCGACATCACTCCTCCCGAAGAGCGGACCCGCTCACTCGGCTATATCTTTGCTGTGTTCGGCGCGGGCTTCGCCATTGGCCCTGCTATCGGTGGAGCGCTGGCAAGCACCGGGATCCGCCTCCCATATATTGCCGCGGCTATTGCAGCGTCGATCGTAGTGATTCTGTCGTGGCGACTCCTAGACGAATCGCTATCTGAGGAAGAACGCTTGGAGCGCACAGTTAAGCGGGAGAAGCTCAAGGTCAAGGCTGTTCTCGGAAGTCGGCTCCTTACCTCCACGCTCATTGTTGGTTTCGTTTCTAGTTTCGGTATGGGCCTCATCATTTCGACCTTCTCACTTCTCGCTGAAGTTTTTTGGCTTGAAGGCATGGATCCCAAAAAGCTTTCCCTAGGTGTAGGTGGACTACTCACCATCTTCGGAGTAGGGACCTTCTACTCACAGTTCAAAGGGCTCAAGATACTGCTGGCTCGAATGCCCGAAGCGCTCGTGTCAGCTCTCGGTACCTTCTTCAGAGGAGTTGGCAACCTGATCTCTATCAGCACCTCCAGCCTGTTGGTTGGTATCCCAGCCATGGCCATCATGGCCCTCGGATCGGGTGTGGTTATTGCTCCCGCACAATCGCTGGCGACCACTGCCCTCCCTGACCAGTTCCGGGGTGGCGTCCTCGGTGTCTTCCAATCCACCACCAGCCTCGGCCTCATTTTCGCCACCGCCATTGGGGGCCGCTTGTTCGAGGTTGACCCTCGTCTGCCGTTCGGCCTCGCCGGGATCATTGCCTTGTTCAACATACTTCCAGCGCTCAACATGCACCGGCTGCAGAAGAAAGCGTCAGTCGAGCCGTCCACCGTTTAGAAAACCGCTCAACAGGCTGCCCTCCAGCCAACCGCTGAGTAAAGTTTGACTATGGAATTGCTCACCGGGATCCTCTCGGCATTCGGACTGTCTGCCAGCACAGGTCTCAACGCCTACATCCCGCTTTTCATTGTTGGCATGCTGGATCGTTTCACTGACTTGATATCTTTGAACGAGCCCTGGAACGCACTCTCCCACCCTGGCACGCTGAGCGCCCTTGGAGTGCTGATTGTCGTCGAGACATTTGCTGACAACGCACCCATCGTCAACCACCTCAATGATGCCGTACAAACTTTCGTTCGGCCCGCTGCTGGAGCAATCGTCTTCGCCGCCTCCACCAACGCCGCCACCGACCTCCACCCAGCTCTGGCACTTGTTGCCGGGCTTCTGGTTTCCGGCACCGTGCACGCAGCCAAGACCACCATTGTCCGCCCAGCAGTCACCGCAGCTACTGGCGGCTTGGGCAACACGCCAGTAGCAGTTGCAGAGGACGCTGTGGCGGTCTCGGTGAGCGTGGCCGCCGTGGCAGCGCCCTTCATCGGGATCTTGCTTCTGATCATGTTTTTCGGACCCGTGTTCTACATCATTCGTTGGACGCGAAGCCGTCTAAACCAGACCCAACCGAGTAGGAGCCATCATGAATTTCGAAATGTCTGAAAAGGGCAAAGACTTCCACGACCGCCTTTCCGAGTTTATGGATTCTCACGTGTACCCAGCCGAGTCCGTGTACTGGGAGCAGATGGCAGCTTCCGACAATCCTGACCATCACCCCCAGATTCTTGAAGACCTCAAGACAGAAGCCAAGAAACGCGGCCTTTGGAACCTCTTCTTACCGGATGCAGAAGACGGAGCTGGTCTCAGCGTGCTCGAATATGCGCCGCTGGCAGAACTGCTCGGACGAGTTCTCTGGCTGGCTCCCGAGGCTGTCAACTCAGATGCTCCTAATACTGGCAACATGGAAATCCTCCATATGTTCGGCACCCCAGAACAAAAGGAACTGTGGCTCCAACCGCTCCTCGCTGGCGAAATTCGCTCTGCGTTCTCAATGACTGAACCGGATGTCGCTTCCTCAGATGCCAGAAACATTCGTCTCCAGATCACCCGAGATGGCGATGAGTACGTTGTAAATGGTCGAAAGTGGTTCTCCAGCGGTTTCTCGTCTGAACGATGCGCGTTCACCATTGTGATGGGAGTGACCAACCCAGATGCCGACCCCTACCACCGGCAATCAATGATCATTGTTCCAAAGGACACTCCGGGAGTACGGATCGTTCGCGATATCCGCACCTACGGGTACCACGACAGAAGCGGCCACCCTGAGATCGAGTTCGACAACGTGCGCGTGCCCGCCTCCTACCTGCTGGGGGATGAAGGTTCGGGTTTCGCCATTGCTCAAGCTCGGTTGGGACCTGGCAGGATCCACCATTGCATGCGAGCTATTGGCATGGCCGAACGAGCCTTCGACATGATGTGTTCTCGAACACTCGCCCGAAACACCTTCGGGAAGGCAATTGCAGAACATGACACCGTCAGGGACACTATTGCCGAAGCACGGATGCGAATTGAACAGGCCCGCCTTCTGACCTTGAAGACCGCTTGGCTCATCGATACTCAAGGCGTCAAGGGCGCCCGCATCGAGATTTCGGCGATCAAGGTGGTCGTTCCAAGAATGGCTCAGTGGGTGCTCGATCAGGCTGTTCAACTCTTCGGCGCTGCCGGGATGACCGACGACTTTCCGCTCGCACGTATGTACGCTCAGGTGAGAACGCTTCGGCTTGCAGACGGACCGGACGCTGTGCACATCCGAACCCTTGCGAGGCGTGAGCTCGCTCGCTACGAGCCGGGCTTTGTGCCGGAGAGAGTCAACTAGGTCAGCCCCGCATTGGTGATTCCCTATCTCTATCGAGATGCAGATATTCGTTGGAAGTGGGAATACACACACCGTCGTAGGCGTTAATACATCCGTGACCAGTCAAGTAACACCACTCATCATTA
>CAXMSI010000145.1:0-4211 GCA_964196085.1 uncultured Acidimicrobiia bacterium
AACACCAAGACCAGAGCGAGGAAGGGTCTGAGACTCAACGAATGAGCGAAACGATGCCGTTCCATAGATCCTCCACTTCAATATGGCCAAGCACACCTTCGTCCCGAAGCTTGGTTACGTGTGCCACCACAGAGTACGCAGCGAGCGGATAAAGAGCTGGATCGACGTCTGCGTAGACCGATTCAACGACCGCACCAACTGTCCCAGCGCCAGCAGCCACTGCGGCAATCACCTGCCGCTCTCTCTCAAGTCGGTGCGAAATGTAGTGCTCAATTATCACGTGGGGTTCGTCAATTTGTGGTCCATGACCGGGGTAAAGCTTGTCGAGTGGCACATCCCGCAGGCGGATGAGATGTTTCAGGTAGGAAGCGAGGTCCTCAATCATCACAGTTGAGCCACCCATGATGTGGTCGCCAGTAAAGAGTTCCTTTCCCACAAGAAAGCAAAGATGGTCCGCAGCGTGGCCTGGTGTGTGAAGGACCTCTAGAACTTCAGTCCCAAAAGAGAGAACATCACCTTCGACCAACCGCACGTCGGGGGTGAACTCATCTGAGTGGGTGTACCCATAGGCGGGCACGTCGAATACCCCAGCAATTGGGTTGCCAAGAGGGGCGTGGTCAACGTGGGTGTGAGTAACAAGTACTCCGGTAACCCGGCGATCACCAACAGCTTCAACAATGGCTGCCTCATGCACCCGCATCAGGGGGCCGGGATCAACAACAAGAAGGTCCCCAGCTGACTCCAGGAGATACGTGTTAGTTCCGGGCCCGGTGAACACGCTTGGGTTCGGAGCAAGGAGAAGTTCGACCTCCATCACGCTTCCCAAGCGTCGACGTCAATCACCTCAGAGTTGGAACCTGGGAAGCCCGAGTCCCCAAATCCTGTTGGAATGTTGATCTTGTCCCCGAATCGCCTAACGATCTGGTTATGCACGACGCTCTGGACCGCAGGCACCAGGAGCAGAAAACCAATCACATCCGTAAGAAACCCAGGCGAGATCAGCAGTGCGCCCGAAACAAGAATCGATGCGCCTGCGCTCAATTCTCGGCCCGGCAAAGAGCCCGACGACAGCTTGTCTTGTATCCGGCTCCAGACTGAGATACCCGAACGTTTCACAAGTGCAGACCCAAGGACGGCCGTGAAGAGCGCGATGAGCAGAGCTGAGAAGATCCCGATCTGGCGTTCCACCGCCAAAAAGATCCCTAACTCAGCCAGAGCCACAATCGCAAACATACTCACCAAACGCATCACCCCATGATACCGCCTCCTAGATATGCCGAAAAGAAACGCTCCGCGCTGAAGACCAGCCACAGTTTGCGGGCCTGGGGATTTGGGTCTCCCCACTACTGCTTTCGATGGGTAGTACGCTCCTCATCATGTCATTCCGCACTCTTCCGTCTGTCCACGAATTGGCAGATGAGCTTTGGACAACACTTCCAAAGGGCGTTCGAACCACCATTGCTCGGCAGGCTATAGAGCAGGCTAGAGCAGCCATAAAGGAGACTGGCGTTGCCGACGCTTCAGCAATTGCTGCAGAAATCGTTCGCTCCGTGGAGCGAAGCCGGCATACACCAGTTATCAATGCCACAGGCGTACTCCTTCACACCAACCTGGGTCGAACACCGCTACATCCGGAAGCCGCAGCTGCCGCCCAGCAAGTAGCGGTGAGTTTCAGCAACGTGGAGATGGATCTTTCCGACGGCGATCGCGGCGGTCGGGGTGCCTACCTCAAACAGCTCCTCACAGACCTAACGGGCGCTCAAGACGCGTTGGTCCTCAACAACTGTGCAGCGGCACTGCTGGCGACACTTTCAGCACTCGCACACGGACAAGAAGTCCCGGTGTCAAGAGGCGAACTCATCGAAATTGGTGGATCGTACCGTCTGCCCGAGTTGATGGAGGCTTCGGGATGCCACCTAGTGGAGGTCGGCACCACCAACCGCACCCGCGCCGATGACTACGCCAAGGCACTTTCTCCTCAGACAGCGCTGCTACTGAAGGTGCACCCATCAAACTACCAAGTGACCGGTTTCAGTGAAGACGCTTCTCTTGAGGACCTGCGAGCCATCGCCGATCAAGCCAGCATTCCGCTCGTCCACGATCTCGGCTCCGGACTCCTCACCACGAACCCAAGCTGGCTTTCGAGCCCTCCGCCCGCCTGGGTAGTAAACGAGCCGTCGGTTAGGCAATCGCTCGACCACGCTGATCTCATCATGTTCTCAGGAGACAAGCTTCTGGGTGGGCCACAAGCGGGCATTATTGTGGGCAATTCAGACCTCATTCAGCGCATCAAGACGCACCCCATGAGCCGCGCTCTGCGCAGTGACGGCACCACAATGGCCGCTTTGACCAAGACACTCGAATTCTATCTCGATGGACGGGCCGCCGAGCTCCCCTTCTGGGAAATGGCAACCCGCTCGTATGAGACCCTGGAAGTAAGGCTCAAGGCCCTCGGAATCGGGGAAGTAAGGCCAGGCAGCTCTACCGTTGGCGGAGGGTCGGCACCGGGCAGCACCATTGCCTCACCATTACTCTTCCTTCCAGATGGCGACCTGCTTTGGACGAGACTGCTTCAGTCTGAGCAGCCGGTCCTTGCGAGGCGCGAAGCTGGCAAATTGGTCATTGATCTCCGAACCGTTGATCCATCGCACGACGCTTATATTGCAAGCCTCTTGGCTCCCTAATGCCCATCATTGGAACCGCTGGCCATGTGGACCACGGTAAATCAACGCTCGTCGAGCGCCTAACCGGCCAAGACCCCGACAGGTGGGCTGAAGAAAAGCAACGAGGGTTGACCATCGACCTCGGTTTTGCATGGGTGACCTTCCCGAACGGCCGGAGCGTCTCGTTTGTCGACGTACCTGGCCATGCGCGGTTCATGAAGAACATGCTTTCAGGCGTAGACGCATTCGATGTAGTCCTATTCGTTGTTGCCGCCGACGAAGGGTGGAGCGTGCAATCGGAAGAACACCTCCGCACCCTCGAAGCCCTCGGCTGTACCAATGGAGTGATTGCTGTTACCAAGATCGACTCAGTCGACCAGGACCTCGCCGAACTGGCAGAACTCGAGATTGCAGAACGATTCGCCAAGAGCACCCTGAGCAACGCCCCAGTTGTTGGTGTCTCAGCACAGACTGGTGCCGGCATTACTGAGCTGATATCCCTCCTGGAGCAAAGCCTGGAAGCGATTCCTGAGTCAAGCAGCCGGCCGCACCTTTGGGTTGACCGGTCCTTCAGTGTGGCCGGGGCGGGAACTGTCGTCACAGGATCACTCCGTGATGGCGACCTTTCTGTTGGAGACGACCTAACCAATCTCTTCTCCGGCGAGGCCATTCGAGTCCGTTCGATCCAACAGCACGATGAGGAGGCCCAGCAAGTGGCCTCGGGAAGCCGCGTTGCTATCAACCTTTCTGGCACTGCCCCGTCAGAGGTGCCTCGAGGGACCATGCTGGGAAGGTCCGAGCAATGGCTGACAACCGACCGGTTCTTGGCATCGGTTCCTGAGTCTGTCACAAGCGGATCGAGTGCGTTACACCTCCACCTTGGGACTGGCTCATGGCTTGTGAGTGTTTCCGCTACGTCGGCAACTACCGCCGTCTTGTCATTGCCGACCAAAATCCCTCTCACAGCGGGTTCAAGATTTCTCTTGAGGGATGTAGGAGCACAAGCTGTGGTTGGGGGTGGAACTGTGCTCAATCCCACTCCAGATCAGCGCCTCAGAGACATTCGCCCAACCGTCCCTTCGCTTGTGTCTGCAATAGGGCAAGGGCCTGACGCAATAGCCAACCAACTGCTCGAAATCTTCGGGGCATCGACCAAGGCGGCTCTCTTTGCTGCGTCAGGAGGAGGGGAGGCGGATGCCGAGACAATCGGAGACACCGTCCTAAGCACGGGGTTACTAGCGGGCCTCGGGCCGAGACTCACCGAGACTGTGGACACCTACCACAAGCACCATCCGCTACATGACGGCGTTCTCAAGGCTCAAGCAGCAGCCAGGCTCGACACCACGCATGCGGTTATCTCACATCTTGTGAGTGCCAATCCAAAGTTGGTGGAGGTGGATGGCGCCGTGACGAGAGTCGGGTTCGAACCAGAGTTCAGCCCCCGAGCAATCGAAAGCTGGCCGCTGCTTAAGGAACGCCTCAAGGAGGCCGGTCTCAGAGCACTATCTCGAGAAGAGGTGGGTATCAGCATTGATGAAGAGCATCTCA
>CAXMSI010000145.1:4221-4591 GCA_964196085.1 uncultured Acidimicrobiia bacterium
ATTTTCCACCCGGCATCACTGACCGAGATGGTGGGTCGCCTCCACCAACTCCCAGAGACTTTTACGATGAGCGAGCTTCGAGATCACTTCGAACTCACAAGAAAATACGCGGTACCCCTCGCCGAATGGCTCGATAGCGAGCTAATCACCCGCCGGGCTGGAGACGTACGTACTCTCCGCGGCTTCACTCCCAATTAACAAATCAGGCGGCGTAGATCCTCTTGCGGTCTGACTCGGTCATGGCACCCCAGATACCGTAAGCCTCTTTGAGGCTCAGGGCGAAGTCGGCGCAGTCATCCAATGCAGGGCAAACTTGGCAAATGGCTTTGGCCCGATGTTCACGGCGTTCCCGCTCATCCTTACGTTCAAA
>CAXMSI010000146.1:0-266 GCA_964196085.1 uncultured Acidimicrobiia bacterium
ATCGCGTTGCTCACCTTCGGCCCATTGGCCAGGAGTTGCAAGACGCGGCTCAAGAAGCACTACCAGCAAGGGACTTGGCAGGGGCGCTCCTGGGTGTCGGTTTATCAGTGATTGCTGAAGTGAAGAGAAAGTCCCCCTCGCGTGGAGTCCTTTCAACTTCCCTCGACCCAATCACTCAAGCAACTGCCTATGAGTCAGGGGGAGCGGCGGCCATCTCAGTTCTCACTGAACCCGACTTCTTCGCAGGAAGCTCTCGTGACCTGCGG
>CAXMSI010000146.1:276-4188 GCA_964196085.1 uncultured Acidimicrobiia bacterium
TCGACTGTCTCCATTCCTGTGATCCGAAAAGACTTCATCCTCGACCCACTA
This sequence comes from uncultured Acidimicrobiia bacterium, assembly GCA_964196085.1. Classification (GTDB taxonomy): domain Bacteria; phylum Actinomycetota; class Acidimicrobiia; order Spongiisociales; family JAENVV01; genus CAXMPE01. The sequence goes on from CAXMSI010000146.1 coordinate 328, forward strand.
CAAGTATTCGAGGCCAAAGCGATAGGCGCAGATGCGCTCTTGCTGATTGTTTCTGCGCTCGAGGCCCCCCTACTTCGGGAACTTCTTCAGCTCACGTACGAGCTCGGAATTCAGGCGATAGTAGAAGCCCACAACGAGGTTGAGGTAGCAGTGGCACTCGAAGTTGGAGCCTCAATAGTTGGTGTGAATAACCGTAACCTCGCTACCTTTGATGTGGACCTAGGCACTGCTGAGGCCCTCGCTGAGATGCTTTCGGGTGTTGATGTGACGGTTGGTGAGTCCGGGATACACACGCCTGCCGACGCCCAGCGGATGTCGGCTGCAGGCTACGACGCGGTATTGGTCGGAGAAGCATTAGTCAAGGCCAACGACCCGGCTGGTCTCATCCGAGACTTCAGAGCTGTCTGATGACGTGGGTAAAGGTCTGTGGCCTCAGGACGCCGGCCGACGTCGTAGCTGCCAACGAAGCCGGTGCCGACGCTGTCGGGTTCGTCCTCGCAGACTCTCCTAGGCAACTCACGCTGATTCAAGCCAAGGAACTAGTTCCCCTCTCGGGGGCGCTCACCGTGTTGGTAACTGTCGATTTGCCCGCCGGCGAGGTTCCCGACATATTCCGCGCAACCGGTGCTGATGCGTTGCAGCCCCACGGTGCCTTTCAACTCGAAGCCGGATCCGCTGCCTCAAAGCTCGGGAAACAAGTGATCCTTCCAGTACCAGCCGGCTCAGACATCACTCCAGTCGACCAAGAGTTCATACTTCTTATGGACACCCCTTCGAAGGTGCACCACGGCGGAACCGGCAAAACGTTTGACTGGGACTTGGCCAAGTCGCTCGGAAGACCAGTGGTGTTGGCAGGTGGACTTGGTCCGAACAATGTTGCCGACGCAATAGCGGCGGTCCGCCCATGGGGTGTGGATGCCTCCTCGGGTCTAGAATTGTCCCATGGGGTAAAGGATCATGAAAGGATCCGCCTGTACGTTGAAAGGGCAAAGACGGCATGAGTCATGCACGACACACTGGGCGTTTTGGCGACTTTGGTGGCCAGTACGCACCAGAGACTCTGATTCCCGCCCTCATGGAACTCGAGACAGCCTTTGACGATGCCTGGGCTGACCCGTCCTTCCGGGGCGAGTTCTCCCACATTCTTGAGACCTACGTAGGACGGCCGACGCCGCTTCATCCCGCCCATCGATTGAGTGAACTTCTGGGTGTCAACGTGCTGCTCAAACGAGAAGACCTCGCCCATACCGGCGCCCACAAGATCAACAATGCCATAGGCCAGGGGTTGCTCGCCAAACGGATGGGTAAGGGCCGCCTTATCGCCGAGACGGGAGCTGGGCAACACGGCGTCGCCTCAGCAACGGCAGCGGCTTATCTCGGCCTTGAATGTCAAGTGTTCATGGGGGCAAAAGATATCGAGCGCCAAGCGTTGAACGTGTACCGCATGGAACTGCTCGGAACAGAGGTGGTTCCAGTGACCACCGGAGCCTCGACTCTCAAAGACGCCGTATCCGCAGCGTTCCGAGAGTGGGTAAGCCGGCCCGAAGACACCCACTACATCATTGGTTCGGTAGTGGGACCACACCCTTTCCCGTACATTGTCCGCGAGCTTCAAAAAGTTATCGGTGAGGAAGCCCTTGCCCAAGTCGGCGACGACCTTCCCGACATCGTTGCTGCGTGCGTGGGAGGAGGATCCAACGCCATCGGCATCTTCCACCCCTTCTACGACACCTCCGTTGAGTTGGTAGGGGTGGAGGCAGCGGGGCATGGCATCGACACTGACAAACATGGCGCCTCCATCGGCATGGGAACCCACGGCGTACTGCATGGTTCTATGACCTACATGCTGCAAGACAAAGACGGCCAGGTCCAGGAGGCCCACTCCATTTCAGCGGGTCTGGACTATCCGGGTGTCGGACCTGAGCACGCCTGGTATGCCGACACCGGACGAGCCACCTACGAATCAGTCACCGATGAAGAAGCCCTCGATGCACTCAAGTTGCTGTCTCAAGTTGAAGGCATAATCCCAGCGCTCGAGTCTGCCCACGTGATTGCCTGGGTGAGCAAGCATCGCGAACGCCTCGCGGGCAAGACCGTCCTGGTGAACCTCTCAGGTCGTGGCGACAAAGACGTCGCTCAGATCAGGGAGATGGGTCTGTGAGCAGGGAACGACTTGATGACCTGTTCACCCGAGTTCGAGCCGAGAAGCGATTAGCGTTTCTGCCGTACCTCACGGCGGGACTGCCCAACCCGTCGGAATCGCTATCACTTTTTGAAGCGATGGAAGACGCCGATGGCTTCGAAGTGGGCATCCCGTACTCAGATCCGCTCATGGACGGGCCAACCGTCATGGCTGCCGGCCATCAAGCTCTCGCGGCTGGAACAACCCTCCAGACAGCTCTGGGCATCGTCTCTCGCATCAAGGAGTCGACTGACAAGCCAGTCGTTGTGATGACGTACGTGAACGTAGTCCTGGCCACTGGACCTGAGCGGTTCGCGTGGGAAGCCGCTGCAGCCGGTGCAGACGGCGTGATCATGGCTGACATCCCTCTTGAAGAGGCACTACCGCTGAAACCCATTCTCGAGAAGGAGGGCTTAGGCGTGGTGTTGTTTGCTGCACCGACCACGCCAGACAGCCGCCTCGATGAGGTCGCCGCCCACGACCCCTGCTTCATTTACGGGGTGGCAAACCTCGGAGTGACTGGCGAGCGGTCGGCGGGGAGCAGCCTTGGCACCGAACTCGCCAGTCGAGTGCGAGCCCGCACAGACGCACCGTTGGTGATGGGCGTTGGGTTGAGCCGCCAGGAGCACGTAGCGCAGCTGCGCGGGGTAGCCGATGGAGCCATCATTGGATCAGCCATCGTGCGCAGGGTCCTAGAGGCAGAAACCGTCGACTCTGCGAGGGCTGAGCTGAGGCGCTACACAAGCGAGATAGCCCAAGCCTGTAGAGCCGACTAGGCCTGGCTCTGCTTTCGTGAAACTCTACGTTGTGCTGGGTCCGCGGAGAGCGAACACCAGGAGGACAAAGAGTATCGGGACGCCGAAGGTGGTCAGACTGTCAAGCGGCCAAACGGAGAACTGTTGCAGTAGCAAAGCGATCAAAAAGCCGAGTGGGATCGCCAAGATGATCGCGAGAACTAGGAGAGCGACTTTGGCAGCCCGGCGTGCTGCGATGATGTAGAGCGCTGTCAGTACGGCAACCGCAAGAATGGCACCCAGCACAACTGGGCTAGTAATGGGGTTCCCGTCGAACTCGATAAAGACGTTCGCAGCACATTCGGCACCGTCTCCACCGACGTGCACGGCACGGGCGTGATAGATGCCGTTAGCAACGTTCCTTCCGCCGGGGATTTCATCCCAGAACCCCTCCATCTGGTAGTCGCCTGACTTCGCTGATTCGTTCGCATCGTTTGGATGGGCCCAATCTGCAACCGTGATCCACAAGGGCCCTACCTGCACTTGAACATGCCCAGAATGATTCCGGTTGTCGAGAGGGGATGAGCCGTCCCAATGAGCTACATCATCTTCAGTCTTCGGGATCAATATTGCGTTGGACCTCGTGTCATTTGCTGGTGTGTACTCACCCGCATCATCCAGGAGAAAGTCGACTGACCCTTGACAGCCGCCGGTTACATCTGCAAGTGCTGGCGAGGACACACCGAAGAGGGCCAGAAGAAGGACTGCACCCGTCGCCAAAAGCGTGACACGCGGCCGAGTCATGAGTGGGTGATGGGTGGTTGCCATGTGTTCCAAGCTTTCGTCGCTGCATTCGAGCATAGGACCACCAACAGCGGAATGCGTCTGAGAATGGCCAAGAAGTGACCTCCCTGCTCTCGGTGCTCGCTCTTCCTTCTCCCGCTT
>CAXMSI010000146.1:4198-4550 GCA_964196085.1 uncultured Acidimicrobiia bacterium
AGCAGGCGCAAAGCCTATACCTTGGGGCTAGAACGCGCTTCCTCCCTTGCTCGCAAGTGAGCTCGCCAGCGGCTCGCGGGGGAAACGCAAGCGTTCAGCGGGTGGCGCCACCAGGCGTCGTATTGAGGCACCCTTCGCTGAGAGCTGGCGGGCGACTAGGGGTGCTGAGTTGTGCAGCCTTCCGGTCCCACCCCAATGGGCGGTGCGTGACGGGGTAGAGGCGGGTTGCGGTGTGCTGGATTTTTTGTACCGGGAGAGGGACTCGAACCCTCACGTCCTAAAGGACAACGGATTTTGAGTCCGTCGCGTCTACCATTCCGCCACCCCGGCAAGGTGGACGGTGAATCGTAGC
>CAXMSI010000147.1:0-4514 GCA_964196085.1 uncultured Acidimicrobiia bacterium
GGCTGGTCTCGGTATTTGTCCCTGAGCCCTACCGGTACGTGTTGTGGGCGATTGGCCTGGCTGTGGACTTTGCAACGCCCTACCTGCTGCGGCGGGTGCAGGCCAAGGTTCCCCTCGATGTGGCGCACCTTCCCGAGCGGTTTGGATTGTTCACCATCCTGGTGCTCGGAGAGTCGATCGCCGCAGTGGTTGCAGGACTCGATGAAGAAGTATGGACCTCGGGTGGCACGGTGGTTGCCGGCTTCGCCGTATTGATCACCACCGGACTCTGGTGGGTTTACTTCGACAACCTCGATGGGACGATCGTTAGACGGCGCTCTGAACAGCAAAAGGCGTGGAAACCAACGGCCTGGATCTATGGGCATCTTCCGCTCGTGATCGCGCTCATCATGACCGCTATCGGTCTCGAGCACGCCATCGCAGCAACCGGACACCACGCTCTCTATACGGCTGATCTGTGGTTGCTGGTGGGTGGCCTCGCAACGGTCTTCTCGGCTTTGGCGTTGATCCAACTCGCCACCAATTCTGGCCAAGCTGGGTCGGGAGACAGCATCCGTCAGACATGGATCGTTCGTCTACGAATTGCCGGAGTGGTGCTGGTCTTGTTACTTGGGCTCGTCCTGGGTGGAGGAAGTCCAATGGCACTGGTCATCGCACTCGCCGTGGTTTGCGCTCTGCAGGTGGCTGGAGATATCGTCATCACCGACCGAATCACCGCATAGGCGCACCGCCAAAGCAGGGCGTTGCTCAAGTGGGGCTACCCAAACCGCCACGTGGTTCGACCATGAGGGGGTTCCGTCCTTGTTTCTGGTGGCGAGTGATGGAGGGGTCTCACGGGTCGCCGACATGGTGCCAGCAAGTACACCGTCGGTACTCGCTATCACCACTCAAGGAGCCGAAGTGGAATCCGTCCATTCGGCGATTTAGCGATCTTGTGGCGGGCGGATGAGGAGGGGTCCCTGATCGAACTTGTCGCAACTACGCCCTCAGGGCTCATCTGCCTAGCGTTCGACTAGGTCACTAGACCTAAGTAGAAGCGCTTTACCGCCTCAGTAGGCCAAACAAATCTAGCTCTGGTTGCTTCGATATCAGCAAGAGCCGCTTCTTGGACCTGAGCATGGGATGCTTCGACAAGTCCTTGAGCCAAGGCTTCAACCGAACCAGGCTCTACCAGGCGAACCCCGCTCAAACCGTCAACAGCTTCTCGAGTTCCCGGCAAGGCGCTTGCCACGATTGGAATACCGACTGAGGCATACTCCAGGATTTTGGTGGGAAGCGATTGGTTGTAGTCTCTTGACGATCTCAGCGGAGAGATAGCAACGGAGGCTCTTGCCACCCGCCGCAGAGCCTCATGGTTGGGGAGACGGCCGGTTAGGTCTAGAGCTGTTCCGGACTCTTGAGCCAACACTTCAAGCTCTGTGCCGAATGTTGCCTCGTACGACCCAATCACAACAAGGGGCATCGCTGCGAGTCCCGCTGCCCCGACAGCCACGTCAATACCTCGTTCCCTCGTCACGTCACCAACATAAATGACGGTTCCATCTCCAACACCACGCGTCGGCCACTCGTCCATCTTGGGGTAGTTCTCGAACACAGGATGGGGTTGTGAAAAAAGGTCCGCATACCCCTTCTCCGCCAACGTGATGTCGTAGACAAAGCTGCCGAACCCGAGACTTCCCTTGGCGACAAACCTTGCTGTTCCCGCCAGCCATCGCGGCATCCAATTCTTCTCCGCCAGCTGATCTGGGAACCGTTCGTGCAGATCAAACACAACCCTGATACCCCTCATTCTTGCCACCCACCCACACACAATCAGCTCGGGGTCGTGCATACTCACAACATTGGCATCCGTAGTTGCCAGTAGCCTCGTTGCCCTCAAGATCCGCGCTACCCGACCGCCTTTCAGGGCTAGCCAAGTGTGGTCAGATGTGTCACTGGGCCTAGGGGTTCTTGTTGCGTACGTCACCTCAAAGACTTCGGCCAATGAAGTGACAAGCCTCTCACGAATCCGAGTGTCGTCAGCGTGGTGGACGGTCGAAACGACCAATACCTTTGGCGTCACAAGGCAACGACGTTGGCAGCTGAGATCTTAAGCCGTCGGTAGACCCCGCGTGCGTCAAACACGATTGGGACAAGGCTCGCCAACTTCTCAAAATCGAAGGACGCATGGTCGGTGAGAACCACCGCAATAGCGTTCCCACTGATCTCTTCAGTCGCCTTGAAACCTTGACTCTCGATGCGCTCGGATCCGACAATTGGATCGTAGATCGAGACGTCGGCCCCGCGCCGGGTCAACTCCCGCACCACGTCGTACGCCGCTGACTCCCGATCATCAGCAATGTTTGGCTTGTATGCAACACCAATTGCGACAACCTTGGTTCCAAACACCGGCAGTTCGTTTTCGTTAAGGAGATCGGCCACTCGCGACGCCGTGTAGACCGGCATACGCGAGTTGATCTGCTCGGCTGTGTCAATGAATCGGGTGGCAAAGTTCGCTTCTTTGGCTCGCCAAGCCAAGTACTGGGGATCAAGAGGGATGCAATGTCCACCCACGCCGGGGCCCGGCCAGAACGCCTGGAATCCAAAGGGTTTCGTAGCCGCTGCCTCAACGACCTCCCAAATATCAATGTCGAGCTCATGGGCGAGTTGGGCTAACTCATTGATTAGCCCAATGTTGACCGCCCTGTATGTGTTTTCCAACAGCTTTGACATCTCAGCAACAGCCGACGAACTCACCGGGTGAACGGATGGAACGATCTGGGAATATACAGAAGCTGCGAGGGTTCCCGAGTCAGCAGTGACCCCTCCAACAACCTTGGGTATTTCAGCAGTCTTCATGTCGTCACCGGGTGAAACTCTTTCTGGCGAGAAGGCGAGCCATACATTTCCGTCAAGCTCCAGCCCCGCTGCCTCGACCGCAGGAATCAGGAAGTCTTCTGTAGTACCCGGGTATGTTGTTGACTCGAGACAAATGAGTTGACCAGGCCGGGCGAATCTGCTGACGGCGTTTGCAGCAGCCTCGATGTACGACAAATCTGGCTGGCGATTTCGACCCAGCGGACTGGGAACACAAATGAAGATGGCGTCGGCCTCCGCCAGGTCCGCCTCGTTCGCTGTTGCTCGAAATCCGTTGGCGAGCCCATCTGCCAACTCTGCGTCCGAGATGTCGTCAATGTGCGACATGCCCGCGTTCATTGAATCGACTCGTGCAGTAGAGACATCGAACCCAATCGTTGGGATGCCTTTTGCTACCGCAGCCAAAGCGAGGGGAAGGCCTACATAACCAAGCCCCACAACGCCGGCGGTCCAATTTTTGCTCTCGATTCGCTCACGAACCACTTCAAAAAGTTCTGCCATGCGCAGACTCTACCTACGTCGACATTTCGACTGAAACAGCCCGCACCAGAAACGACGCCATTTGAGCTCGAGTCACCACGGTCGATGGGCAAAACAGGGTATTTGTCGGCGGGTTACAGCCAAGAGTGATTCCTGCCGCGGCAAGGCTCTCGATATTGCCCTGGAAAGGGGAGTCATCGTCGTCGGTGAACCTGTCAGCGCCTTCGAACGGCGGCAAATCTAACGCTCGAACAAGGAAAGCTGCCATCTGTTCTCGGACAAGCCCTTCATCAGGGCAGTAGTCGCCTCCGCCACAGCCTGAGGTGACCCCAGCAGCTGCGAGTCGGTTGATATCGTCCTCGAATAGCGTGCCATTATCGTCTCCGAAGAAGTCGATAGCGGTAGCGGGGAGGTCGAAGGCACGGACTAAGAACGCAGCCATCTGACCTCGAGTGACTTGGACGTCTGGGCAGTACATGGTGTTGTCAGGCGGGTTGCAACCGTAAGTCACACCGAGGTCGGCGAGTGCCTCGATATCGGCTCGATGAACCGATCCGAATGTGTCAATGAAACCTTCGATGACAACCTGCGACGGCCATGAAAGGTCGTAGTACCGACCCTTCAGTCCGAGCTTGGATGTGATGGCGGTTCCAGAAAAGGTGGCGGACACGATGTCCCCGCTCGACAGGTATTCGACTGTTACGGTTTTGGTTGCCCCCGATTGGTACCGGTCAGTCACCTGGACGGAAACCAGTTCCCCCACTCCCAGCAGAGCAGAGACCGCAGATGGTGAGAACGGGTACCTCCAACGCCAGTAGTAGTTGCCGGAGGCAGGGTCAGTCGACCACAAATCCTGGACTGTTGACAGGTATTCTCTCGGAGTCACGAAGACGTCTTCGCTGTTTTGGGTGCGCCCACCAACTGATGACGAGAAGAAAGTCTGTACTAGCCCGTATGACGGGTGCTCCATCACCTCACCTACAGTTGCCGCGACAGCAGCGCTCCAATTTGAATCTTGAACTCTTCCATAACCCACATACACCTGGGAGTTGGTCGAGGAATACTGGTGACACGAACAAGCTGCCTTCAGTGAATCAGAGTTCAAGCGCAGTGGATAGAGACCATACGAACGAGCGGCAACAGCCTGAGCCTGCAGCGCTTGTGGGTGCCAACTCGAA
>CAXMSI010000148.1:0-4463 GCA_964196085.1 uncultured Acidimicrobiia bacterium
TGGAGGCTTCGTAACGCTCATGCTGTCGAACGGCCGGACAGTCACCATCGATGGCTATGCAGAGATGCCGGGTCGGGGGTTGGCCCCGGACAGATTCGGGCACGGAGATGTTCGGGTCAGGCTGGCCTACGGCGGCGGTACCGACATGATCGTCGGGGCGGGCTCGGTTGCTACCCCTGGAGCGTTCGCAGCATTGTCTGATGCAGTGTTGCGTTTTGGGAATCTGCCATGGGCTGTTGTACTAGAAGCAGTCACAGAGATCGCCCGAAACGGGTTTGCTGTCTCTGAGACTGCAGCACACTACCTTCAGAGTGCAGCCAGATTGGTGTTTGCTCATGACGCAAACGGAGCCAAGCATCTCTTTCCAAATGGAAGACCGGTCCGGCGTGGCGAAGTGGTCGCAATACCTGAGCTCGCTCTTACGCTTGAAGCGCTCGCCAGCGAAGGGGTTGATCTGCTCTATCGAGGAGAACTCGGAGCGACGATTTCGGAGTACGTGCTTGAGCAGGGTGGGATCCTTACCCGTGATGATCTGGCTGCCTTCGAGCCAGTGCTACGGACGCCGCTCGAAGGGATCGTCAGAGATTGGACCATTTCAACAAACCCCGGCCCAGCGGTTGGAGGAGCGGCGTTCCTTTCGATGCTCTTGCTGATGGACGATAGGCCGACTGGCAGATGGACGGCTTCTGATGCCGACGCCTTGGTGGAGGCACAACGGGCAGTGATGTCATTCCGGAGGAACGAACTTGATGGCAAGCAAGTGCCACCTTCTGCAGAGCTGCTTCGCCTTGCTGAGGGCAAAGAGTGGTCCAAGCTCATGGGGTCACCGTCCACGATTCACAGCTCTGCTGTAGATGACAGCGGCACAGCCTGCGCTGTGACGATGTCAGCAGGGTATGGGTCAGGAGTAATGCCCACAGGTACCGGGTTGTGGCTCAATAACTCACTGGGGGAGATCGAGCTGAACACAAGTGGATACCACGGACTGCCAGTTGGGACCCGGCTCACGTCCAACATGGCTCCAACAGTTGCACGAAAGGCTGACGGCACGACAATTGCTATTGGTTCGCCGGGAGCTGACCGGATCTCTACAGCAATTCAGATAACACTCTTGGGCATCATCAATGGGGGGATGTCACTCGCTGAAGCAATGAACCACCCCCGGCTTCATGTCGAGCTAGAGGGCAGCGCCTACCGGGTTGCCCTCGAATCGGGCATGCCCACAAACCTGTCGGAAGATCAGCTGCGCCGGTTCGAGGAGACCGACATGTTCTTCGGCGGGGTTTCGGCAGCTTCTCGAGGTCCTGATGGCAGGCTCGAAGCCGCCGCAGACCATAGGAGGAGCGGAGCGACAGCGGTCGTTTAGGGCTCCAAACTCTGCAATTCTTATACTGGGCAGTCTTCTTCTAAACGTCTTTCTCACTCGCGTCGGATTACGCTTTGGGGCCCAATCGTTGTACGAAGAACCCGCAAAGATTGAGATTCTCGGTGACAATCGAGCACTCACCGTGAGCTTGACAGGGGGGTGTACTGTGAGCCTCGGAGGTGGTCGAAATGGCTTGGATATGGTCTGATGAATTGGCACAATTTGCTGTCACCCAAATGGGGCGTACGTCGCTTAGTGCGGCTGCACTCTCTGGACAGTTGGTTTGCTACAACCTTGAATCCCAGGGTGAGCGAGGCGCCAAAGTGCGGGAATTACTCGGAGAAGATGAAGAAGAACCGCCGCTAATATCGGCGGCATGACGCGCTCGTACCGGTTCCTCCGCAGCCCTAAGTGGATAGCTCTCCTGCTGCTGGTCACCGCGCTGGTGGCGTTCATGCTGTCGCTGTCACGATGGCAGTTCGATCGGCTTGCTGAGCGGAGAGCCGAGAACATAGCAATGAATGCCGGATTGTCCGTCCCGGCAGGTCCGCTTTCAAACCTCCCAGCTCAGAGCGAAGATTGGTTGTTTCGTAGTGTCAGTGCAACAGGAGAGTACGTTGCCGAGGGGCAGACTCTGGTCGAAAGCCGTTCGCTGAATAACGATCCGGGGCTTTGGATAGTGACCCCAATTGATCTTGCCGCGGGAGGTTCGATCCTCGTGATGCGAGGCTGGATCGCGGTCGGGGAGCCAGTTCCCGGGGCTCCGGAAGGGGCGACGACGATCGAAGGTGTATTACTGCCCGGCGAAGCGCAGCGCAACGTTGGTCCCCAGGACAATGTTGAGACTGCAGTATTTACTCGCGTTGATCTGGGGCTCATCGGATTGAAATCCAATCGCACGCTGGGGGAGGTGTACCTTCAACTCACCGTATCGGACACGGACACCGAACCAGCGCCCACGATTTTGCCTGCTCCATTTGTGGAGGGCGAAGGGCCTCATAAGGGATACGCACTCCAATGGCTCGGGTTTTCACTCACAGCGGTCATTGGCCTCATTGCTTTGGTGCGCAACGAGGCTGGGAAGCGAGCTGACGGCTAGATGGATATTGGGTTCGTCCCCGGAGCACTCGCTGCGCTCTCTTTGGTGTTTCTGACGGTTGCTGTCTCCATATGGCTCGGAATTGGCCTGGGTAAGGAAATTTTGGTCGCTTCAGCTAGGGCATCGATTCAGCTGATAGTGGTTGGCTTCATATTCCTGACGATCTTTGACTCTGAATTTGCCCTGCTGGGTGCTTCTCTTTGGGTTGTCTTCATGGTTGTCAATGCTTCGAGAGTCGTTGGCCGTCGGGCTCAGTTCGACATTCCCCGTCTGGTTGCGACGACCAGTCTGGCAGTTGCTGGCTCTGCTGGCCTGAGCCTTCTCGTGACCTTCGGTTTCGGAGTCCTCGAGTTCACCCCAGTGAGCCTCGTGGTCGTTGCAGGGATCACCATAGGGAATGCGGTCCCGGCAGCAGTTCTCGCTGCCAAGCAATCTGTACATTTGTGTCGAGATCGACATGCCGACCTCGAGGCAGTTCTCGCCATCGGATTTAACCGGAAACAGGTGGTTCGTTTCATGGTTCCGCGCGCTGCGAGGATGGCGATCACGCCGCAGATAGAACGCACCAAGGTGGTTGGACTTATAGCCCTGCCGGGAGCGATGACCGGCCTGTTGCTAGCGGGTGTTGGCCCGCTTGAGGCGGTGGGGGTACAGCTGTTAGTGATGTTCTTGGTGCTGGCTACTGTCAGCGTGTCCGTGATGTCGGTTTCAACTGCCGTGGTTCGGGGAGCCTTGACAGCCGATTCCCGACCGGCTGCCTGGACCGTCATTTCAGAAACTACCTCAGGCTAATCTGCCCCGGTAGCGCCGCTCCTATGGCCGCTCGGCGAGGCTGAAACTAGCCGTATCTGCTGACAGCAGCGAGGGACTCACGAACAGCTGGGCTTGTTCCGAAGACGCGATAACGCTGCCTTAACGCTGGAATTGGTAGAGGCCGGGGAGTTCGAGAATTTGGGATAAAGAATCGAGGGCGACCCTTGTTTCGTCGATGAAAGCTGGGTCCGCCAGGTCGGCAACGGACAGCTGGTCTCGGTAGTGCGATTCGACCCAAGACTCGAGTTGGTCTAGGAGCGATTCGTTGATCAGGCATTTCGAGTGCACAGCCGCCTGCTCTTCTGGCGTGAGCACCACCCGCAAACGGAGACAAGCTGGCCCCCCTCCGTTGCGCATGGATTGGCGGAGGTTCATGAACATCACACGGTCGAACGCGTTCCCAATGAGTTCGTTGATAGTCCTCGAAGCGCTTTGATTGACCTCTGCGTCGGTAGGCGCGATAAGCACCCGGCCGGTCGGCGTCTGGACGAGCTGGCTATTGAACAGATAGCTCGAAACCGCGTCGGTGAGAGGAAGTTGCGCCGACGAAATACGGAAAGAGCGCAGTGGCACTGGCATCTTGTCAGCAAGTTCTCGCAGGACCCTGGCCTCGTCAGCGAAGGTGCTTTCGTGATACAACAGAACGTCGCGGTCGGCGACAGCAATCACATCGTTGTGGAAGACACCTCCGTCGAGGGCCCGCCTGCTTTGGCGAGCCATCACCGTGTTGGTCGGACCAAGGCCGTGGAGCCGGGAGACGGCTTGAGAAGCAACGAGGCTTTGCCGCGCTGGGTAGAGGCCCGAATGGCGGTCCGTTGGCTCAGTTCCGTACACAAATAGTTCCACTCCTGCCGCAGCGTGAGAAGCCGTCAATCGCGAATGATTAGCGGCTCCCTCATCTCCAGTTTGAGAGGAATAGGAGATAGGTAGGTGGTGGGTAAAGCGGGCTTCGTCGGGAAAGATACGCGCAAGGGTCCGAGCTGTTTCTGAAGCCTCGATGGATCGATGGAGGTGCGCAGAAAGGTTGGCTGGGGTGAAATGCACCCGGTTGTCTCGAGTGTCGGCCGACGGGGACACAGTTGCAGCGTTAGCAGTCCACATGGAAGAGGCCGAGGAAACAGCCGAAAGCAGTCCTGGGTCTCGTTTCGATGCTTCGGCGACCACCTCGTAGTCCGATCCGGAGAA
>CAXMSI010000149.1:0-4461 GCA_964196085.1 uncultured Acidimicrobiia bacterium
AGACCTATCGATACCTCGTTTTGCCCTAATGCATAGATCAATGTGTTGTTAGACCATTCAGGACGACGGGCGAACTCAGCAACCGCGGCCGCATCCACTGTTCTGGAGACGACTGTGGGGAGTTCGTACAGATGCTCCAGAAGGTTCTTCAGTTCGTAATCGTCCCAACCAAGAACCGATGACACGACCACACCGTCAGAAGAAACCCGGCCTGGCACCGCCACGCCTATCCCAAGAGGCGGAGCAGTCACCTTGCCGAGCGCATCATTGATCAATCTCGTAACTTCGGAAACCGCCTCAGTTCCCTTCGGCGAAACAGCAGATCCTTCGAAGCGCTCAAGAAGCTTGCCGTCGAGACCGTGAAGCCCACACTGGAAGAACTTGCCACTCAGGTCGAGGGCAATGACTACGCGACCAACCCGGTCAATGGTGAGCAACGTTGGTGGCTTTCCACCGGTCGAGGTTCCCAGGCCAGCCTCTCGCACCAGTCCCTCATCAATGAGGAGTGTTGTGATCTCTGAGACTGTTGCCTTGGACAGCCCAGACAGTCGTGACAGCTCCACGCGGCTTGCCGTGCGCTGAGTGAACAACAATTGCAGCAGCAGCCGTCTGTTCTGTTCACGCGCCTCGGGAAGTCCGGTCTTCGTGTGGGGTCGTAGAACCGCGTCGATTTCCAAAACTTATCCCTTGTCAGACTCGGCCTGAATTTAGCCGGGAATTAGTTGATACGGAGGCCTGTCTCGGGATCGAAGAAGTGCATCTTGGTCGTATCGATCACCAAACGGATCGGTTCTCCAACAACGACTGTGGCATCAGGAGACACTCGGGCAGTGAACTCTTGGGTTTCACCAAGCGAGCTGCTGTCTTGCCCGGAGTCAGCTAGGAGTTCTTCGATATCAGCGGTGACAACCGGAGGGGAGTTCAACTGAGCATGAACAAACGTCTCAGCACCCAAGCGCTCAGCAAGCGTTGTCGTGACTTCAATTGTTCGTCCCTCAGCCTCACCGACTATTTCTGCAGCTTGGAAGTCGCCGGGGCGAACTCCCACAACAACCTGCTTGTCAAGGAAGGCATCGAGGCCAGCGTGGCGCTCTATGGCTTCGGATGCAAGCTTCACCTTCATATCACCAGCAAAGGTCACGAAGATTTCGTCGCCTTCTTTGGAGAACGTGCCGTATGACATGTTCATGGATGGCGAACCAATGAATCCGGCAACGAACAAGTTCACTGGGTTGTTGTAGAGCTCCGATGGGGATGCGACCTGCTGGAGGTTGTTGGGACGGGCAGCCGTCACCGGCTTCATCACAGCAACCCGGGTACCAAGAGTCATCGCCTCCACTTGGTCATGGGTCACGTAAATGGTCGTGGTTGCAAGGCGCTCGTGAAGCTGCCCGATCTCAGAACGCATCTGGACACGAAGCTTTGCGTCGAGGTTCGACAGCGGCTCATCCATCAGGAAGGCTTTTGGCTCACGGACAATGGCTCGTCCCATGGCAACACGCTGTCGCTGGCCACCCGAAAGCGCCTTTGGCTTGCGCTCGAGGAAGTCGGTGATTTCAAGAATTTCAGCAGCATCACGCACACGCTGATCAATCTCAGCCTTCGGGGTCTTGCGGAGCTTGAGACCAAACGCCATATTGTCGTATACCGACATGTGTGGGTAGAGGGCGTAGTTCTGGAAGATCATCGCGATGTCGCGATCCTTGGGAACCACGTCGTTAATCACGGCGTCGTCGATGGAAATAGTTCCATCAGTAATCTCTTCGAGACCGGCAACCATGCGCAGGAGAGTTGACTTTCCACAGCCCGAAGGGCCGACCAACACAAGGAATTCTCCGTCCTCGATCTCAATGTTGACGTCGCCAACCGCTCGTGTTCCGTCTGGGTAGACCTTGCCTACCTGCTTCATGCCAATTGTTGCCACTGCTGTTCCTCCACTTAGTTCGGACTCCAGACTAACTCCTATGGCTGGCAGTTGCAAGACCTTCACGGTTGAGACCTTGACTTCTAACGAATGACCAGAAGGCCAACTACTGCTCACCAGACCAAGTCCGACGGCCACCAACCCCTGTGGGCTACCCGTTGCTGTCGATCACTTCCCGGTACGCCGGTGGATAGATGTCGGCAACCGTATCGTTAAAGCGTTCAATTGGCAGTTCGACCAGGGCCCGCAGCGGGACGGTAGGCTCACTCGCTTGGCTATTCATTCTCATAAACTCACTCTCTGATCCACCATTCCGAAGCTTTATGCCTGGCTCGCCAAGCGGGGTGACACCTCGGCGGCGATCCGCTCGAACGAGGCTTTCAACTGTTCGTGGGACAGTCCGGCACTATCCATTTGAAACGTAACTCTTGATATCCCTCCCAGAGCCGCACTGTGGGCGAGGATCTTATCTGCGACCTCAACAGGACCGCCGACAAGAAGTGCCCCCGATGGGCCAACCTGAGCATCGAAGCCTGCTTTGGTGACCGGCGGGAAGCCTCGCTCCCTGCCGAGCTTCGTGAAAGTCTTGGCATACCCCGGAAAGTACTCAGCTACTGCAGACTCTGTAGTTGCGCCAACGTATCCCAGAGAGTGCAGTCCCACCTTGAGGTCGCCTGGAAGATGGCCTGCCTCGGCCCCCGCTCTCCGGTAAAGGTCCACCAGCGGTCGGAATCGACGAGTTTCCCCACCAATCACCGCAACCATGAGCGGGAGGCCTAGTTGGCCAGCACGAACGAAAGACTGCGGTGTCCCCCCAACGCCGAGCCACACAGGGAGAGGGTCTTGGAGCGGTCTCGGATAGACCGGCTGATCAACGAGCGGTGCACGAAACTCCCCGTTCCAGTTAACGACTTCATCTCTTCGGAGCCTCAACAGCAACTCCAACTTCTCAGAGAACAAAGCGTCGTAGTCATTGAGGTCGAGTCCGAACAGCGGGAACGACTCGACACTTGACCCTCGTCCGACCACCATTTCAGCACGACCGTTGGAGATCAAGTCCAACGTGGCAAAGTTCTGGAACAGTCTCACTGGGTCAGCGGTGCTGAGCACAGAGACAGCACTGGTCAATCGAATCTGTGATGTCCTGGAAGCAGCAGCAGCCAAAATCAGCGTAGGTGCCGAATCGAGGAACTCCTTCCGGTAATGCTCCCCTATGCCGAACACGTCAAGTCCTACCTTGTCAGCGAACTCAATCCTGTCCAACAGTTCGGCAAGGGCCGCCTCGGGCGCGTTGCTTGGGCCGTCCTCAGGCCGTACTGCAAAACTGTCGATTCCTACTTCCATGATGCTCCAATGACATTCTCGGGCTGTCTCGGGGGGGGTTGCCAACCCGGGGCCAGGTACGAGCTACTCGGCGAGACCCAATTCTAGTTGCTTTGTCATACACCCAAATAGAACGGCCCCTAGGCTCCTCGTTGGCTGCTCGCTTGGTTAGCCCTTTCTTCGTCGCCTACGCACCATTGATCGGAGCACCAAGAGCGCGACGACACCAACCGCTTCTGCCATCACCACTACCTTGGTCACATCCATCGCGGGGACCCAGGTCAACTCCCCGTCCTTGATCTGATACGCGCCCACCGGGCGAGCAACTACGCCGAATCCGCCTCCGGAACCAGCAGGGCTCTGCTCGCCGGCCTCGCCCTCGCCCCCTCCGCCACCCCCTCGAATCGAGGCAGCGGGAATGAACGTCACCCCGTCCTTTTCATAGGGATCGCCATAAACTCGTGACACCGTGAAGGTATCACCCATCGTCGCCATCAACTCCTTCAACTTTGCCATGCCATCTCCTGTCACGCTGTACCTACTTACTAACGGTAGCAAAGGCCAATTCTGGAAACTCCAGGACTCCCTCCTCGACGAACCTCCGATTTGCGGTATGGGTTCTCGTCCCGATTACCCAACGGTGGCCCACGAGCGAAGCGAGAGGCCAGGTCGATGCGGGACGAAGCCACGGTTGTTTTGAAGGGCACGGGTTTCGTCCTTCAAGCATAGAAAAGGGGTTCCACGCAAAAAGACGGCCGAAGGGAATTCGAACCCATGACCCCCGCCTTGCAGAAGCAGACCCGCCTGTTCTCGCTGAACCCATGGAATGTGGAATTCTGACGCTTAGGCCTGATTCTTCAGGACATCTCCCTTGTTTTCCCAAAGCATCGCTTGGTGCCGTTTGTGTGTCTTTGGGTTGCTTGTTGCCATATTTTTGCCACATTCGGAGCCGCCAACTAAAGCACCCAGGTTCCCGCCTTCGGCCTCCTGTGAGTCGATTCTTGGCCGGGTTGACTGAGTCTTTGGTATGGTCAAGGAAGCAGCTCGCTGTGCACTGGTGGAATCAGGCCGAAGCGGTCTGAGACCCGAGGAGCCCCCTTTGAGAACTCAGACTGTCAAGCGCCGAACCCAAGTCCCAATCGCCGAGTTCAGACCACGTCACGTCGAGTCACTGCGACAATGCCGATGGAGGCCGGGATAAGCGCCCACAGCCC
>CAXMSI010000150.1:0-4448 GCA_964196085.1 uncultured Acidimicrobiia bacterium
GTATTCTTTCGATCCTCCTGCAGAATATCGGTTCGTTTAGTGAATGATCGCGGATCACCTGCCATGCGTCGGAGTAAACACCATCGGCCGCTACGAATTGTCCTTCGGCGCTTCCACGACGTTAGCGTCAAGTCCTTCGGCGGAAAGGGAAGATACCGGGGCTGAAGTCGCGGCTCGCTTGCAAAAATCGAATCGGCCGAGCTTGCATCTCGCGTACTGAACCCTGGGAATGCCAGGGACAGCGAACAGCCCTCCAGCTCTGCATGACCCCGCCTACAGTGTAGAAACCGGTCGACGAGGAGACCCAATGACCCGACGACCAGGTGCACTCGCAGGCATCGGCAATACCCCCATTGTTAAGTTGTCGAAGCTTCCCGGGCCCGATGCCGGAGAAGTGTGGGTCAAGCTCGAGGCGGCAAACCCCACCGGTTCGTATAAGGACCGGATGGCCCTGGCAATGATCGAGGCGGCAGAGGACCGCGGTGACCTCCGACCAGGCCAAACCGTGGTGGAATACACCGGAGGCTCAACCGGTAGTTCGCTCGCGTTCGTCTGTGCACTCAAGGGCTACCCATTGCGTATCGTCAGTTCGAACGTGTACGCGGATGAGAAACTGCAAACGATGCGGGCATTCGGCGCCCAGCTCGAACTAATACACAGCGACCACGGCATTCACCCCGAACTCGTTGGCCAGATGATTGAGCGGGCAGCCGAGATCACCGCCGAAGTCGACGGGTTCGCTACCGACCAGATCAACAACTCCGACACGCTCGACGGATATCGCAAGATCGGCGAGGAGATCCTCTCACAGATCGACGGCGAGATTCACGGGGCCTGTTTGTTCGTCGGCATTGGCGGCGCATTCATCGGCACTGTTTCACCAATCAAGGCGGCGTGGCCCAGACTGATCCGGACGATCGTTGAGCCTGCCGAATCAGCCGTCATAGCCGGTAATCCGCCTGGAACCCACGGCATCGAAGGCGTCGGCATTGGGTTTGTACCCAAGATGATCACTCCTGATGTCTACGATCGGCTCGACACTGTCAGCACGGACGATGCGAACGCTATGGCGCGCACTGCGGCACTCACCGAGGGCGTCTGGACAGGTGGGAGCGGTGGGGCCAACATCCTCGCCTCAATACGTCTCGCCAGAGAACTCGGCCCCGGACACCGAGTGGTGACCGTACAGCCGGACTCAGGGATGAAGTACCTTGCCGGGGGCCTCTACAGATAGACGGGCCGGGGTGGCTCCGATACCACTACAGATCCTGCCTGAGAGCCTCGGCGAACCGTTCTCGCTGAGCCTGGTAGTAGGCGTGGTCGACAGCCCCCTCGAACATTGCCACTAGTTGTTCCTTTGTCGCTGCAACAACACCCTCGTTGAGTCCTTCGACAGAGAAAAGCGAAATTGCGGTCGCAAGGGGGTCGTCGCTGACTTGCGAAACCAGCCCAGCAGAAACAGCAGCCTGCGCGAAAATCCGTTCGTTCAAAAGCAACAGCCGCGAGAGCGTCTCCTGCGACAGCTTGCGAGTGAACAGTGACAAGCCTTCGGGCCGGTAAAGAATCCCTAGGCGGACGGCAGGAATTTCGAAGAACACGCTCGTGTTGGCTACCCGGACATCGCACGCCATAGCAAGTTCGACCGCCCCGCCGATGCACGGACCGTTTAGTGCGGCCACAACAGCTCTGGGCGCGCCAACCACTGCGGCCACCAAGCGGGACAACGCGGCTTCGGCTGCGTCCATCCGCGTAGGCACATGACTCATGTCAAGACCCGATGAGAACACATCCCCTGAGCCGGCAATGATGACACCCTTCGCCTCACTCGAAGACACCAACTCGCCGAGATGATCTATCACCTCGATGGTGAGAGCGTTCTTGCTGAAGGGGCGGTTGAGAGTTATCACGTCGACGTTTTCCCGACGCCGAACCACAATTTCTTGCATGGCGTAACGCTAGTCTTGTCGGATGTTCTCTGCTCAAATCTATCGTGACCGTCGACAAGCACTTGCCAGCCTCGTTGGCGATGGCACCATCCTGCTGCTGGGCTATCGGCCCTCCCCAATCACCCACGCCGACCACACCTACCCGTTCCGACAAGAAAGTAGCTTCAGATACTTTTTTGGGCTCAACGAACCGAACTCGGCAGGCCTTATCAATGCGGCAACCGGAACCTCCGTCATGTACGGCCATGACCCCGATATCACCGACATCATCTGGGAAGGCGACATACCGCCCCTGGTCGAGCGGGCAGCCCCATACGGGGTCGATGGCACGATGCCAATGCAGTCACTCGCTGCTGATTTGCTGCGGTCCAACAACATCATGTTTGTGCCGTCTACAAGAGCCACCATGACCGAGCAGTTGCGCGATGTAGTGGGTGTCAACCGTCCTACCGCTGAGGCAGGCACTAGGAAGCTCATCGATGCGATAGTGGCTCTCCGCTCGATCAAGACAGCAGAAGAGATCGAAGAAATCATCAAGGCAACCAACCGAACCAAGACCGCTCACCTCATCGCAATGGCAGCGACTCGGCCCGGGATCACTGAGGCAGACGTGGTCCGAACCATGCGCTCGGATGCCGCCAGCCATGGCTGGATCGAAGCCTATGGCCCAATCTTTACGGTGAAGGGTGAGGTGCTCCACAACCCGTTCCACCGCAATACCATGAGCGACGGAGCATTGGCCCTTCATGACGGGGCGCTACTCTCAGATCTCGGATATGCATCGGACATCACCCGCACATTTCCGGTCAACGGAGCATTCTCCCCGGTTCAGAAATCCGTGTACCAGACCGTCCTCAACGCGCAAACAGCAGTCATCGCAGCATCAAAGCCTGGGGTGCTAAACAGCGAGATGCATACGTTGGCGTTAACAACAATCTTCGAAGGGCTAGGCGAGCTAGGGGTAACTCACGGCGACAGCGGGGAGGCTGTGGCGCAGGGGGCTGCTGCCCTTTTCATGCCTCACGGCATTGGCCACATGCTCGGCATTGACGTCCACGATATGGAGGGGATTGGCGAGACATACGTTGGTTACAACAGCGATGTCGTTCGTTCCGAGCAGTTCGGGCGTAACAACCTGCGCCTTGGCAGGCAGCTTCAGGACGGCTTTGTGCTCACCGTCGAGCCAGGCTGCTACTTCATCCCCGCCCTGATCGATCGTTGGGAGCAACAACAGCAATGGGCTCAATGGATCAACTTCGACCGCCTCAACGACTTTCGTGACTTCGGCGGTGTGAGAATTGAAGACGTCGTGCACATCACAGCCTCAGGTTCAGCAGTCCTAGGCGATCACATACCCAGAACGATCGAAGAGGTCGAAGCGGCCTGTGCTTAAGCCAACCCCGGGTTTGCGACGCACACGTAACGCGCCCTCAACCCAGGTTGGGGACTGCAACTAATCTTGGGAGATGGATATCACCCCACACTGCCCAATCTCGAAGAACCCTTGGGGAAACACTGCGACCCCGTTTGAGGAGTTTGGTGGAGAGGAGCCGATCTGGCTGCTTGTGGAAGCGTTCTACGACACCATCGATTCTTCGTTTGCCGACCTCCGTGACATGCACCCTAAGAACGACGCCCAATCTCGAACGAACCTCTTTGAGTATCTCGTGGGCTGGACCGGCGGACCCCAGCTGTATGCAGAACGGAAGGGCCATCCTCGAATCAAAGCGCGGCACTCATCTTTCGCTGTCGACCCGAAGGCCGCAGCCGATTGGATGGCCGCCATGCGCCATGCACTTAACGAGAGAGATATCGCAGAACCCCTTTGCACCTTCCTAGACAGTCGGTTCGATCAGTTGACCACGCACATCGTCAATACCTGAGAGCCAAAGCATCGATAAGGAACGGGGCAAACAGTTCTGGTTCCAGAAGGAACGAGTCATGGCCCTTCTCAGAGTGCACCGTGATCCTCCGGGCAGAAACGCCAGCGCTTTTCAGAGCCCTGAGCAAGTCGGCCTGTTCGGCGGGGTAGAAACATACGTCTGAATCGATTGAAAAGACGGTGTAACTCTGATACAAACATCGCTCAAAGGCTGCTTCATAGCTGTCAGCGCCGACTTCCTGCAAGAAGTCGAAGTGTTGCCAAACACCCATCAGACGCACATATGAGTTGGCATCAAAACGCCCCAAGAAGCTCTGTCCTTGATGCCAAATATAGGACTCCAGAGGATGGGTGATGGTGTACCCCTCAGGGCCGCCCTCGAAATCGATCTTGCCTTGGGCCCGGTCGGCCATCGCCTCGAGAGACACAAATGTTTTGTGACCAATTCTGCGCGCCAACGCCATACCGTCGTCGGGGTGAGCACCGTCGTAATAATCGCCATCATTAAACAACGGGTCGTTGAGGATCGCAGTCACCTGTTCGAAGTTGTTGAGAAACTGCAACGGGGTTGCCCGCAGCCCCGATGCAATCGGAATCACATTGCGAACTCGATCGGGATA
>CAXMSI010000151.1:0-4009 GCA_964196085.1 uncultured Acidimicrobiia bacterium
ACTCTTGAACCGGGCCGAACATCAAGTTGCACCAAGATCGCAGCAGCATCCTTCGGATACACAATCTGGGCGCCTCTCTTCATCAACAGCACATAGTCTGCGAGACGCGGGGTCATTGCAACGTACTTGTCTCCCATGTTGGTGATGTACGTTTGGCCAACGGGTGCGCCAATGATGTTGTCGTGTGAGATGGTCCCTCTGTGGGTGCTGAACGTCTTCCCAGCTTTCAGATCAAGGAGGAACCGTCGATTCTTGCGGTCAACCATCATGACGAGAGCGCCGTCAGTGTGAGTTGCCACTAACTGGCAAGAACGCTTGAGAGCCCTGCAAGAACGCTGAGGAGCATGGCGAGGATGATGACTATGACGACCACTCGGGTCCAGCTGGAGTTGTTCATGATGAGCAGTCTAAGCTAAGTGCGTGACTGTCACATACGCTCTCAAGAAGATCGCCGAAGGCTTCCGAACCGGAGACAATCAGACCATGGCTATAGGTGGCGCGGTGCTTCTTTTTGCGTGGTATCGAAACTCCAAGCCAGAGCGCGAGCTTCTAGCGCGATACGAGGTGAACCCCGGTGAGGAAGTCACCATCAAGGCCGTTCAACCCCGGTAGACCTCTACCACAGTCTTGCCGGATTTGCCGCGGCGACGGCCCAGCAGGAACACCACAACGATCGTCGCGAACAAGCCGATCCCGGCCAAGGTGGCACCCTTCTTCGCTGTCTCTTTGCTGCTCTCAAGGGCTGCATCGATTTGTTGAGCTTTGGCACGGACGTCCTCGATGGAGGCCATTTACTTGCTCACAATCTTCGCTCCGAGGCCAATAATTCCAATGAGCACGACCGCGAATCCGGCCCGAACGCCGATCTGGATGAGTTCTCCGTCGGGCGAGATGTCACTTATGTAGCGTTTTGCTGCGACCGTCAACAGAAACGCCCCAAGTGCGAACAGAACCCCGGCCCCGATGGTCTTTGCCGAATACGCTCCGAGGCGCTTGATCGGCGCAATCGTCTCGTCTCGGAGGTACTCCTTAGAGACCTCAACCATCTCGGTTACTAGTTGTGGAAGTTCAGTGATATCGCTCACAGTGTCAGATTACTCCATGGAGAGCCTTTTGACACTGTCGAGCTGTATGCTGGCTCGGCGGCTAGCTCTTTGAGGTCACATGTCCCATAGGGAATCCAAGAATCGGCTCCCCTATCACTTCAATCTGCTCTGGGCTGGCCAGGCCACCTCTCAACTCGGCGACTACGTGGCACTGTTTGCAGTGTTGTTCTTCGTGAAGGACCAGATCACCGCAGAACCTTTCTGGCTAGGGGTTGTGTTTGCTGCTGAAACAATGCCCGGAGTGTTGTTTGGTCTGTCATCAGGATTCTTGATTGACCGCATGAGTAGGCGAACACTGATGCTCTCCACCGATCTTGTTCGCAGTGGCGCTTTCATCGCCCTAGCTATCCTTTCGGGGGCTATGACCCTCCAGGGAAGGCCGTTGCCAATTGTGTTCATATCGATTGTCTTCGGGTCGATGGCATCGGTTTTTCGGTCGTCGCTTACAGCATACGTACCCGGAATCGTGCCCCGGGATCAATTGGCTGCTGCTAATGCTCGATTGAGCGTTACCGGTCAATTGTTCTTTGTCCTGGGCCCACTCCTCGCGGGCACACTCATCGCCACGGTGGGATACCCGGTGGCCTTTGGGCTCAACGCTGCAACGTTTCTCATCAGCGCCGCAACAACACTGTTCCTACCGAAAGACAACGCGAAGGGCCGCACCAGCGAGCATGGTTGGCGATCGGATATGGCCGCAGGGTTCGACGTCTTGTGGACCGACTCCCGTCTGCGCTTGACAACGATCGGTGCGTTCGTTTCGAACTTCGTCAGCGCCTTTTTCGAGTCCACCCTGGTGGTGCTGAGCGTAGTCCTTTTTGCGGTGAATTCGGCGATCGGGACCTCTCAGCTCTACTCAGCTCTCGGTATTGGAGGCGTACTCGGGGCGCTATCGGCAGTGCGAGCAGCCCAAACCATGGGGCTTGGGCGAGTGTTCGCCACCGGCCTTTTGATATGGGGTGGAGGCTTCGCCCTCATGACCTACGTCGATTCGTTGGCCGGCGCACTGCTCCTCTTCGCAGCGACCGGATTTGGACTCCCGTGGGTCGCTGTTGCGACCACCACGATACGTCAAAAGGTCACTCCTGACGCCTACTTAGGTCGGGTCGACGCTGCGGCCAAGGCACTCGTCGGTATCGCCCTCCCGGCCGGGGCCATCCTCCTTACCTACATAGCGTCACTAATCGATGCCAACGCCCCAGGAACTGGCGTTCGGACGGTTGCTAGGTTCGCTCCACTCCTAATCGTCGCAACAGCAAGCCTCCTGCTGTTGACTTCCTTAAGGACCGTGTCGGTTGATCCAGAACCGTTGCCGATAGTCACCGAACGCGCTAGGTCAAGAGATTCCTAGAAGCTCAACACAATGCTCCCCACCTCGTGGAGGGAGGAAGCCAGGGGTCCTAGAACGTGGCCGAGAAGAGAAGCTCAGACCCGCCGGTGATCGATGGGAGAAGGCCGTAGACGGACGGCTGGAGCTGATCCAAGTAGAACTTGGCTGTGATGACCTTCTGCTCGAGGAACGTACTGTCGCCTTGGCCAGCATCGAGCATCTGTTGAGCGGCTGTGGCGCCTTTCGCCATGTATGCTCCTGCCACAACCTGGCCCATCAGTCGGGCGAACGGTGTAGCTCCGGACAAGACTTTGTTGTAGTCCTGGCCTGCACTCATGAAAAACATGACTGCTTCGGTGACTTTGGCTGCCCCTTCGAGGACCGCCTTCTCCATGTCAACCAGACCAGCTTCGCGAGCCGCCTGAGCAACGCCGCCCATCCAGCCCATGAGTGACCGAACAGCTTCGCCACCCGAGAGCGGCAGTTTTCGAGCCACCAAGTCCATTGCCTGAACCCCGTTTGTGCCTTCGTAGATCGGAGCGATGCGAGCGTCACGGTAGTGCTGAGCTACGCCGGTCTCCTCGATGTAGCCCATGCCGCCATGCACCTGCACTGCGAGCGATGTGAGTTCTACACCGAGGTCAGTTCCCCATCCCTTGGAAAGCGGCGTCAAGATCTGAGCCCTGAGATCAGCGGCGGCGCGTTCTTCTTCCGTAGGAGCTTTCATAGACGCGTCCATTTGCGCGGCGTTGTCGTACATCATGGACCGCATGGCTTCGATGTAGGCCTTCTGAGTGAGCAGCATTCTTCGAACGTCGGCATGTTCCACAATGGGAGATTGAGTCCCCTTCGGGGCTCCTATCGCAGTGCCTTGCTTCCGATCGTGAGCGTATTGAACCGCCTGTTGATAGGCGCGCTCTGCAACGGCCAAGCCCTCGAGTCCCACTGACAGGCGGGCGCTGTTCATCATGGTGAACATGTAGCTCATGCCCTTCATCTCTTCGCCAACAAGATAGCCAACAGCGCCAGTTTCGTCACCAAAGGCCATAACACAGGTAGGTGAACCATGGATTCCAAGCTTGTGCTCTACCGACACCACGTGCACGTCGTTTCGCTCGCCTATCGACCCGTCGTCATTAACTAGAAACTTGGGAACAATGAACATGGAGATACCACGAGTGCCGGCGGGAGCATTCGGTGTTTTCGCAAGGACTAGGTGGACAATGTTGTCAGTCATGTCGTGGTCGCCATAGGTGATGAAGATCTTCTGGCCGTGTATGAGGTAGGTGCCGTCGTCTTGAGGAACAGCTTTGGTCCTGACCTCCCCAACGTCGGTGCCAGCCTGCGGCTCGGTGAGGTTCATGGTGCCAGTCCACTCCCCGGAGATCATTGATGGGAGGAACTTCTGCTGCAACATGTCATCACCATGAGACAAGACTGCGTGGATCGCTCCCTGGGTGAGTAGCGGGCCGAGTGAGAAGGCCATCGAAGATGAAGTCAGGATCTCCTGGACAGCCAATCCGGCCAGCCACGGAAACGCCCCGCCGCCATGCTCCTCTGGAAAGGGAAGGGA
>CAXMSI010000151.1:4019-4439 GCA_964196085.1 uncultured Acidimicrobiia bacterium
TTTCGAGTAGGCCTCCTTCCATCCGTCGGGGGTGACTACTCCCCCATCTTCGACGCGAGTTCCTTGCGCGTCGCCCACGCTGTTGAGCGGTGCCACCTCTGTTTCGAAGAGTCGGGCAGCCTCTTGGAGTACGCCTTCGGTCATGTCGATCGTTGCATGCTCATAGCCCGGAAAGCTGGCGATATCCTGCATGCCAGCAACGTGCTCGAGAACGAACATCATGTCTTGAAGCGGTGCTTTGTAGTCGGCCATAGTCCAAGGATAATCTGGTCTAGGACCTACTTTGAGTAAACGTTCAAGATTGCCAACGGAGGGTTTGACAAAGAAAAGGGGGTGTGGACGATGTCCACACCCCCTTTGTCTTGAAACTACGAAGGCTTATTCGTAGACGCGATCCTTCAATCCCTTGGCAGGGCTGAA
>CAXMSI010000152.1:0-247 GCA_964196085.1 uncultured Acidimicrobiia bacterium
CACAGGACATTGAGGGGCAAACGAATGATCGACTCAGCCCTCGATGAAGTGCCAGGCCTCGGCCCCAAGCGTAAGTCAGACTTACTGAACAAATTCGGGAGCCTCAAACGCATGCAAGACGTTGAGTTCGCCGATCTTGAACAGGTCGTACCCCACGGGGTGGCCCTGAGGTTGTACGCTGTATTGCACCCATACGAACCGATACCCGATGACTGAATCCCCAAAACTCAACACTCCCCAAGTACTC
>CAXMSI010000152.1:378-4439 GCA_964196085.1 uncultured Acidimicrobiia bacterium
TGACAACCTCCCGGTCTCGCTGATTGACCAGGTCATTCGCCTTCACGACGTCGAAGAAGGCCAGACCAACCTCGCTGTCATCGTCGATGCAAGGGCTGGCATCAATGCCGGAGTAATGGTCGAACCAATCCAAGAACTCCGGGGTCACGGAGTTACACCAGTAGTCCTTTTCCTCGATGCGCGGTCCGACGTCCTTGCAAAACGGTACGACGAAGTTCGGCGGCCCCACCCGGTGGAGGGCGACACTGTGTTGGAGTCAATTGCCAACGAACGCGTGTTGCTTGCAGATGTACGAGAGATTGCCGACGTAGTGATCGATACGAGCGAATACGGGGTCCACGATCTGCGCCGCCGAATCTCCTCCGAGTTCGAATCGGACCTCGGCAGCCGCCAAATGAAGGTGTCAGTGCGTTCATTCGGCTTCAAACACGGCCACCCCAACGACATAAACCTTATGTTTGATGTCCGGTTCTTGCCCAACCCCTACTGGGTGCCAGAGCTTCGGTCGTCGACTGGCCTCGATCCTGACGTGCGTGACTACGTGCTTGGCAACCCCGACGCCACGGCATTCTTTGAGCACGCCACCTCCATGCTCGAATTCTTACTCCCCAAGTATGAGGCTGAAGGCAAGTCGTACCTGTCCATCGGCGTAGGCTGCACGGGCGGTCGGCACCGATCAGTAGCTCTGACAGAAGCGCTCGGGCAGTGGCTTAGGGACCGAGGTGCTTCTGTCTCGATTCGGCACAGGGACATTGGGCGCTAGATGAACTCAAAGCCTGAACTGGAGGTCGAGCTATCCCGCGAGCTGATCCCTCGTAATGAGAACGGACCCAACGTGGTCGCCATAGGAGGCGGGGCCGGACTTGCTCAAACACTCCGCTCGGTTCAAGACTATGCGGGTTCCGTAACGGCGGTGGTTTCAGTGGCTGACGACGGAGGTTCTTCGGGGCGGCTCATTGAAGGCCTTGACATTCCGCCACCAGGCGACCTTCGCAAGTCGCTTCTCGCTCTGACCCCACAGCCATCGCTGATCGGAGAGTTGTTCAACCACCGGTTCGGAGCCGCTGATGTGGCTGGCCACTCACTTGGAAACCTCATACTGGCTGCGCTCAGCGACCTTACCGAGGACTTCGCAGCGGCCCTAGAGGTGGCTGGCAACCTCCTGAGAATCAACGGAAGGGTGCTACCTGCCTCCAAACGCCGTTTGCTGCTCATAGCCAGTATTGACGGCGAACTGGTCGATGGTCAGGTTGCCATTGGTCACACAGAAGGCAACGTCGAGAGCCTGAGAGTGGGCCCTGGTGAGGCGCTGGCGTACTCAGCTGTTGTTGACGCGATAACAGAAGCCGACCAGATCGTCCTGGCTCCGGGGAGCCTATACACATCATTGCTTGCCGCGCTTGTGGTCCCCGGTGTCGCAGCGGCAGTCAACCAATCCGAGGCGTCCCTAGCTTGGGTGCTCAATCTCATCACGCAGGACGCAGAGACACTTGATATGGACGGTGCAGCGCACCTGGCGGCTTTGCAGGCGATTGGCGGTGTCACAAGAGCGGGTACAATTGTTGCTCATACGGGACCGTTGGAGGTGCCGCCCAATCTGGAAAGTGTGAGCATCTCGGAGCTCGATGCTCTGCAAATGGGCTGGGTCGTGACCTCCGGTGACCTCAGCGACAGAGAAAGCCAGTGGCCTCAACATGACCCATTCAAACTCGGATCCCTCCTCGGAGAACTTGCATAGGTTCAGGCTCCGTCCGTTAAGCGCTCTCGAGGCGTCAGGTAAGGCAGTGCTAGTCAGATCTGACCTCAATGTGCCGCTCAGTGGTGGCGCTGTGGCCGATGACTATCGAATACTGTCGTCACTCCCCACCATCAACGAACTCCGCGATCAGGGAGCCATCGTGGCGGTATGCTCCCACCTCGGTCGGCCCAGAGGAGAGGTCATCCCCGAGCTGTCGATGATGGGAGTGGCCGCCAAGCTGGCCGAGGTAGGTCGCTTCACAGTGACCGCCGTTTCGGCGACTGCCGGCGAGGCTGTGCAGGCCGCCGTTGGCAACGCTGCACCGGGCGACGTGCTTGTGTTGGAGAACACCCGCTTCGACCCACGTGAAACTTCAAATGATCTCGACTTTGCCGCTGAGCTCGCCAAGCCCTTCGACGCATTCGTGCTCGATGCCTTCGGAACGGCCCACCGGGCGCACGCATCAACCGTTGGGGTAACCAACTTTCTCCCGTCGTACGCAGGAACGCTGTTGCAAGCTGAGATATCTGCCCTTGGCAGCCTCTTAAAGGAGCCTGATCGCCCCTACGCGGTGGTGCTTGGTGGAGCCAAGGTCTCAGACAAGCTCAAGGTAATGGAAGCACTACTCCCGTTGGTTGACCACATGATTATCGGCGGTGGCATGTGTTTCACCGCCTTGGCCGCTCAAGGCCACGAAATTGGCGCTTCACTTGTGGAAACCGACATGATTGGCACTGTAAGGGAATTGTTAGCTTCTGAAGACGGCCACAAGATCGTGCTTCCCACAGACATTATTGTTGCTCCGAGCTTCGCTGAGCATGCCGTTCCAACCGTGGTCGCGGCTTCTGCAATTCCTCCTGAGCAGATGGGTCTGGACATCGGCCCGGAGTCCGCCGCAGCTTTCAGCGCGCTGATCAGAGCCTCCGCATCGGTATTTTGGAACGGCCCCATGGGTGTGTTCGAATGGGAATCGTTCCGTCTAGGGACTCTGGCTGTAGCTAACTCGCTTGCGGAGTCAGATGGCTTTACAGTGGTTGGGGGAGGCGACTCGGTTGCTGCTATTCGACTGTTTGGACTCGACACGGCTGTGTCGCATGTCTCAACAGGCGGGGGAGCAGGGTTGAAATTGTTGGAAGGAGAGGCGTTGCCAGGATTGGCAGCGCTTCGCGTCGGAGAGGAATAGCCATGGACATCATCATGGGCAACTGGAAGATGAATACTAATCACTTGGAGGCCATCCAGATGATTCAAAAGCTCCACTACCGGCTTAGAGAGGAGACCCACCGCCGCGTCACTGTGGTCGTTGCTCCTCCCTTCACATCACTCCGCAGTGTCCAAACCGTGATCGAGGCGGACCGAATGCCCATCAAGCTTGCCGCTCAAAACGTGCACGCTGCTGCGAAGGGCGCACACACAGGGGAAATCAGTGCCTCAATGCTTGACAAGCTCAAGGTGTCGTATGTGATTGTTGGGCACTCCGAACGCCGTGCTGATGGTGAATCAAACCAAGAGGTGAACGCAAAGGCAAAGGCAGTTCTCAATGAGGGAATGATGCCCGTTGTCTGCATCGGCGAAGTCCTGCACGAGCGTGAAGAGGGTCGCCACAACGAAGTTGTCACCACAATGCTTACTGAGAGCCTCAAAGGCATCAGTACCGAAGAACTGGCCAACGTCGTCGTGGCCTACGAGCCGGTATGGGCGATTGGGACGGGCAAAAGTGCCACCGTTGACGATGCTGGCGATATGTGTGCGACCATTCGCAACAGTCTCAGGACCCATTGGGGCGAAGCTGGCGATAGCGTCTCCATCCTCTACGGGGGTTCGGTAAACGCGGGAAACATTGCTGCCTACATGGCAAAACGCGAGATCGGGGGGGCGCTGGTAGGAGGAGCCTCTCTCGATCCTGACAAGTTCGCAGCCGTTATCCAGTATTGGATTTGAGCATGCCTGAACTCATTCTCCTTCGCCACGGACAAAGTCAGTGGAACCTCGAAAACCTTTTCACCGGGTGGCATGACATTGGCCTTACCGAGCAGGGGATGGCTGAAGCCAGGGACGCCGGAATACAAATGACCGCCGCTGGCGTTGTTCCCGACTCCGTGCACACATCGGTCCAAAAGCGGGCCATAGTCACAGCAAACACGACGCTGTACGAGATGAATCTCAGTTGGCTCCCCGTAAACCGACACTGGCGACTCAACGAGCGGCACTATGGGGCTCTCCAAGGCCTCAATAAAAAAGCAGTCGCTGAGAAGTATGGCGACGAGCAACTCTTCGAATGGCGCCGTTCATACGACGTCCCGCCGCCACCAGTTGACGTCGA
>CAXMSI010000153.1:0-4417 GCA_964196085.1 uncultured Acidimicrobiia bacterium
CGGCGGTCAACTCGAGTAGGTTGTCGACCCACGGAGCACCCGAAGAGTATGCCGCGTGTGAGGCGGCGATGGCGAAGACGTTGTTGCGAGTCAAGTGCAGTCGCGAACTCTCTGACTCGAATCCATTGGCGATTTCGTCGTCGCTCGTGATCACGAACGTGTCACAGATCCCGGCCAAACCGAAGGTTTTGATCGGGCCGTGAAGTGCAGCCCACCGGACATCTGTCGTGGCTGCAGCTGTTGCAAATGGGGTGAACGAGTGTGGTTTCAGGGTTAGGTCGGCGTGAATTTCATCGGCGATAACGAAGACGTCATGCCTTGAGCAGGCTTCAGCGATTTGGGAGAGCTCTTCCCGAGTCCATACCCGTCCAACTGGGTTGTGTGGGTTGCACAGAATGAGCGCGGTGGTGGAGGGGTCCGCGGCCTTCTCCTCGAAGTCTTCGAGATCAAACTGATATCCACTATTGGTCAACGTCAAAGGGTTGCGAACGACCTGGCGGCCACCAGAAGTCACCAGCGGCTTGAAATCTGTGAACACAGGCGGCTGCAGTATTACCCCATCACCGGGGGCCGTGACCTGTCCAAGTAGGACTCCTATGGAGGTGCCCACGCTTGGACTCACAAGTGTATGAAGGCCGAACTGATCCCATTGATGGCGTGTCTTCATCCAGGACCAGAACACTTCGGTTGCGCTGTTGGGTCTAGTTTCGTAGCCGAACCAGCCGACATTGGCCCGGTTGGCAAGGGCAACGTTCACTTCAGGGGCCAAGTCCAGGTAGGGCTCGGCAATCCAAAGTGGTAGCAATCGCTCACTGCCTCCGAAGTGTCGCTTTAGAGTTGGATTGTGGACCGCTTGGGCATCGGGCGGCAAATGATTGAGCATTCCAGTCAACAGATTCTCCCGCAAGTTGAAGCGTACCGATACGAGGTCAAGCTAGACCATGCCAGCTTGGAGCCGAACTCTGCTCGACAGGTGTGGCACTTCGTTGATTCGACCATAGATTCTGGCTCCTTCTGCGCCCGACCCTACCAACTGAGGATAATTCTCGGGGGCATATGGATGGGGCCGTGATTGGCGGGCGAAGATCAAGGTACCTGACCGAATCTTCTGGTGACAGGAGAGCAGACTTCTAGCGACCTGAAGGGCAGCTTGGACTGCCTCCGGTGTAACCTCGTGGGGTGTCGAGTCCTTCTACAATTTCAGAACCCCCGACCATGCGGCCTTGGAACCTTGCGCTGCGGTTCGGACTCGAAGTCGCTGCCTTCTTGGCTATTGGGTCCTGGGTATGGGCAGTTGCGCCGAGCGGCCTCAAGTGGGTGGCGAGCGTTGTGACAGTGGTGATTGTTGTGGCTGTGTGGGGGACCTTTAATGTCCTCGATGATCCAAGCCGGTCAGGTCGAGCTCCCGTTGAGGTAGGGGGGTGGGTGCGACTCTGCATCGAAATAGTCATCCTCGGCGGATCCGCTGTTGCGTTGGCTGGCACAGGCAGAGTGCGGGCCGCTTTGTGGATTGGTGCCCTTACGATATTTCACTATGTGGTCTCTTGGCAGAGGCTGAGGTGGCTGTTGAGGTCCTCCCAACGTATCTCGCACTGATTCAGTGTTTCTGCCGGCGGCCAATAGAATGGCAGCGTCTGAAGAGTGGGAGATATGAGCATGAGCAGAGTCGTTCAGCAGGCGTTGCTGATTGCGATGCTGTTGGTAATCGGTGCCTGTAGTTCGAGTCCCGGAACGACCACCAGCTCGCCGTCGGCTCCCACCTCTCAGCCCCCTCCCACCCCTGCTCAAACATCGAGTGTGCCTGATTCGACGCAGCCAACACCGGGCGTCCCGAGTGCTTACGTGCCTCCAAGCGACTTCGTCGTAGAGATCGGAACAAGCGGGGTCACGTACGAACTTGACGGGTCTCCTCCAAGTGGGCCCACGTCGTTTGTCGTTCTTGGCACCGGGTCAGTAGCGGTCGCGGACACAATGGCCGCTGGCCGCGGAGAGCCCAGGATCCTGCTCCTTGATGGTCTCGGAGACCTCATCAGTGTGATCGACCTATCTGGTCTGGGTGTGGCCTCTGTTGTCGACCTCGCCACTGACGGCACTCACATCGCTGTCTTGGACATCGATGTGTCGCGGGATCGCTATACCGTGCTGACCGTCGACCTCAATGGAGATCTCCAGTCGACTTCCGAAGTACCGGTTGGCTTCCGATTCGAGGATGGTTTGACCGGGATTGTTTGGGATGATTCGGGAATTCTGCTCTCGTTTGAGTTTGGTGCGCGTTTTGCGAGACTGAGCGGAAGTGACGGAGCCGTCTACGACAACCCATCGTGGGATGGCCGAGAAGTAGAGGCGCTCGCGAGCGCTGGCAAGATCACTAAGTTCCAGGGGGAATCTGCCACGATCGGCGTTGAACGGGACACCGACCTAGGAGGAGCGACTCTCCTTGGGCTTAGCCTCGACGGGTCAGTGGTCGTGGTATTGGATGAGGTGGAACTACGCGACGGGGCATTCTTCGTCCGGCGTACCCTTCAGCGCTACACGACAGACGGCAACCTTCTGGCCGAGACTGAGATCGATATCTCAACCCAGGTGGTCGACATTCAACATCCCCTTGTTGTTGCTCCCGATGGCTCAGTGATTTGGATGGACTCAAGGAACGATGGCTTGTATTTCGTCACGCTTGACGTGTGACCAGCTAGAGCCAGGTGAGGGATTCGAACCCTCGGGCTTCGGCGACGCGACCTCTACAGCGTCAACGTCACTTTGTTGAGCCCGGTCGGCTCTTCGGGATTCAGGCCCCTTGCTTGTGCGAGTGTCATGGCCAGAATCTGGCCCGGAATTACCGCAACGATGGGGGAGAGCCACTCAGGGACCGAGCGGGGCAAGGGGAGGGGAGTATGGGCTTCTCCGAGTAGGTTGTCATCGTCTGAGACGATCACAAGGGGCACGCCCTTCTTCTGGAGATCTGGGACCAGAGAGGCGACCGACTCGAAGGCTAAGCCGCTGGGAGCGACCAACACAACAGGCGTCTCTGGGCCGGCAGCTGCGATGGGTCCGTGCAAAAAATCAGCGCTGGAATACGGCTCGGCAATCACACCCGCAAGTTCCTTTACCTTGAGTGCGATCTCAAAGGCTGTACCGTAGTTGTAGCCTCGACCCACCACGAAGGCCCTGTCGTATTTGGCCAGATGAGCCAAAGGCTTAGTTTGTTCGAATCCCAGTTCAATGGTTTGCTCAGCGATTCTTGGAACCGACTGCATTGCATCCAGATTCGCTGGAACGTGATTGAGCGCCATAGACAACATGGCCGCGACCGCACACGACGCGGTATAGGTGCCAGTGGCGGCGACGGATGTCTCCTGGCCAATGCCAAGGATGATGCTCAGGTCGGCCTCTTGGGCCAAGCGGGAAGCAGGGTTGTTGGTGATCGAAACGGTTGGCCGACCCTGTCGGTTCGCCTCAACCAGAGAAGCCACAATGTCGGGTGAAGCTCCAGACTGAGAGATAGCAATGAGCAGGGCTCCATCAAGCGACGGCGTGGCCCCATAGAGTGTGATTGTGGAAGGGGTTGCGAGAGAGGCAGTGAGCTGGTTCTGGGCGCCAAACAGCGCCTGAGCGTACCGAGCTGCGTTGTCGGAGCTTCCGCGCGCCGCGAGTTGTATCCAGCCAAGGTCGCTCGGGAGGATTGCCTGAAATGCGGCAGTGATATTCGATAGTTGAGTGTTGATCAGTGTCCTGAGAGCGAGCGGCTGCGCCCGTAGTTCCCCCTCCAAGGTACCGGTTGGGAGTGTCATGTGGGTTTGCCTCCTTGAAGCAATTGGGTTCGGACCTCTTGCAGGGCGATTGAAACAGCTCCAATGAGTGGGCCGCGGCTTCCAAGCCGGCTTGTTACGAGCTAGGGAGCGGTGCGCACCAACGTGGCTAGGAGCGTGTGGATGGCCGCTACCAGACGGTCGAGCAGTCGGTGCGCTCGGAGATAATAAAGCTACTTTAGTAACAAGGAAAGGGCCGAGCAACTGTCATCGTAAAGCCCTCTTCACCACGCGCTGGGTTTGGTCTTGTTGATTGTTGGAACGAGTCCTAACCTCATGGCTTCACCATAGGGATCATTGATGACCACCAACTCAAACGACTGGACGCCTGAGTCTTGGAAGACCAAGGTTGCTCTTCAGCAGCCAACCTATCCAGACATGGCAAGGGTGGAAGCCACCGAGGCGGATCTAGCTGCCTTGCCTCCGCTGGTCACCTCTTGGGAGGTGGAGTCGCTCAAGAACCAGTTGGCAGCTTGTGCCAGGGGTGATGCCTTCCTCCTTCAGGGTGGAGCCTGCGCCGAGACGTTCGAGACGTGCAAGCCAGCCACTATCACTTCGCTCCTTAAGATTATTTTGCAGATGAGCCTTGTCTTGACCCACGGAACCCGCCG
>CAXMSI010000154.1:0-4411 GCA_964196085.1 uncultured Acidimicrobiia bacterium
GGGATCACGGTGAATCCTCCTGAGATATCGAAGGCCCAGGTCTTCCCAGTTCGGTCTTCGGCTAAGAGACTGACCTGCACTCCGGGAGGGAGCTTGGCTTTTTCCTTTATGACCTTGAAGCCTGCTTCTTCGAGGACAGCCATTGCTACGGCAGCTATACGGAGGCCAGAGCGCATTGCTGCGTCGAAGGGGGTCTCATCATCGGATGCCGCCCTCGGTACTGCTGGTACAGATACCCCGGGAAGAGTGAGTTGATCGCGATCAGCAAGCCGAGCTCGCTCTTGCTTGATTCGTTTCTGCGCCGCTTTGGCGTATTTGGCTTCGGTATCGAACCCGACGTAGTGGCGGTCATTGCGTACTGCAGCAATGCCGGTGGTCCCAGAACCCATGTACGGGTCCAAAACCAAATCACCCTTGTAGGTGTAGAGCTTGATTAGACGTTCAGGGAGTTCTGGAGGGAAAGGAGCAGGATGATTCACCTTGCGTGCAGATTCAGCAGGGATCTCCCACACGTCGGTGGTCGACTCTAAGAAGTCGTCAACGGAAATGGATGACTCAGAAGGGAGGTTCTTCATGAGGCGTTGGCGGGGGGTCAACGCTCGCTTGAAGTCACCCTTCGATGCAACAATTACCCGCTCGGTGAGGTCTCGCAGCACCGGGTTAGAGGCCCTTTGGAATGATCCCCAAGCGCAGGAACCTGTGGCTCCTTTGGCCTTCTGCCAAATGATCTCGCCTCGCAACAGCAGCCCGAGGTCGTCCTGAAGGATCGTAATGATGTCAGCTGCCAACGACCGGTAAGGCTTTCGCCCCAAGTTGGCAACATTGATAGCTATGCGGCCACCGGGTTCGAGTTTTTCAGCACAGACGGCAAACACATCGCGCAGACCGTCGAGGTATTCCACGTAGGAGGACGGTACGTGGCCTTTCGAGATGTCGGTTTCGTAGTCCTTGCCGACAAAGTAGGGCGGGGACGTCACCACCAAGGCCACTGACTTGTCAGCGACCTGGTCGAGGGTCATCAACGCCGCATCTTTCACGAAGATCCGATCGAGCGCTACCGGACGGCGGATCTCCGTGTCAGTCGACAGGGAGGGTGGTGTGAACCGTTCATAGAACCCTGATGCATCGTGGCTTTCACGCCGCGAAGTCCCGAATGCTGTGGTTGCTGTTCCTGCCATTGAGGCAGGGTACCGACGCCGCGCGCGGCGGGTGGGATTCAGAGGGAAGCTCTCACTTCGCTACTGAGGGGCGACTTTCCCACGCAAGCGGGGGTAGCGGGTGGGTGCGTGGACCGAGCACTTGTCCTGCTTGTTGTACTGCGACAGGCGGACCGTACATGCCACCTCGGCGCAAGTCCTTCCCTCCTCGAACTGCCGAGACGGTTTAACAGTACCTAGGTGTTTGTGCCCGTTGTAGGTGGGAGTAGTCATAGGTATGGCATCGTGAAATTGCCGGAAGAACTTGAGGTGTTTCCGCAGGAAAGGGCTAATGTTTCCGCATGGTTCGATGGCTTCACCTTGTTTCCGCTGGCATTTGGACCGGCGGCCTCATCACCCTCGCTGTTGCCGTTGGCGCGCTGAGGAAATCAGGCGCCGAACGCGACCACCTGCGGGCCATGGCTCAGGCCTTCGGGAAGTTGTCGTGGAGTGCGATGGCTGTGCTGGTCGTAACTGGGGTGATCCAAGTTATTGGACTCCCCGATGGCTCGACGAACCCCAGAGGAGCGTTCGGACAACTGCTGTTCGCCAAGCTGCTTTTGGTTGGCTTGGCTGCTGGTTTGGCCTTGTATCACCAGATGACAGCATCGACCATGTCCCCAAAGGGGCGAGGCATGATCCAAGGTGCGATCTTACTCATCAGCCTCGGGATCTTCGGAGTTGCTGTCAAGCTCTAGCTGCTCGGAGTCGGCCGGGATGTCTGATGTCACGTCCAACCACGATCCTTGAACGCCAGTCACTGTGATGGCGGCGCCTTCGGCGATAGTGAGCTCTCGGTGAGATGTTGCTTTCCACAAAGCGCCGTCCACCGAAACAGTGCCTGCCCCGTTTACGAATGTTTCAGCAGCAATGCCGAGCTTGTCGATGAGGTGCTCGCGCCCGTAAGTGCCGGTGGAGAAGCGGGTCCGTGCAACAACTGGCATGGCAATGGCGAAGAACATCACTACGAGGACGGTGGTAGCAAGAACCCCGCCCCAGTGTGCGGTGAGTGTTGGGGAGCCGTCCACCAGAGTCATCCCACCAATGAAAAGCAGCAGGCTCCCAAGGATGCTGAACGGTCCAAACTTGGCCCGTTGGTACTCAGCTGCCATAAGCCAGATGCCGCCGAGGACCAGGGTTAACGCCCACCAATGGAGTGGCAAGGTGGCAAGTCCATACGCTGCTACTAGGAATGGCAAGAGGGCGGTCCCAGCTCCGAGGCCGGGGCCTATTGCGTAGAACTCAAAGGCCATCACAGTGAGAGCGATCGCAAGGAGGAAGAAGAGTGTGGTTGGCTTGAGAGCATGTGCCAAAAGGTTCCTCAGCGAGGAAGGCTCCACGAAGCGGACGACCGCTGTCGGTGTCCGAGTCAGGTCGCCGTCGATGGTGGCTTCCTCGGCGGTGGAAAGGGTTTGACCGTTGATTGTTTGCCCATGCAGCCACACGACGATTTGTCCGAGAGCGGCCTCGGCCCGGTCAACGCCGGGTGTACTTGAGTTGGCGATCACTGCATCTGCAGAGAAGGGCCCGGTGTGGCCGGAAGGGCCCTGGCCAATGACCAGGATGTTGCTATGTCCGACAATTGCCCCTGGGGCGACTGTCACAATCTCAACGATTTCCAGCATCCGGGCGGCAGCTCCCAGAGCTTCCGCAGGGGCGTCTCCAACCCATGCCACGACTGGGAGTGGTGGGTCTTCTAGAAGTGCGAGAAATTGCCCGATATCTTCTGTGACGGCGCCGGGCGAGTCGATCTCCAGTATTACCGCCTGAGCTCCGTCTGACCCGGCAGTCTCAAGAGCATTGATGAGGTAACTCAACTTGGTGTTGTCAATCGCCCCTTCGAGGCGGACGACGTCGATACGACCATCTCCACTCTGTCCGAGACCAGGAAGAGCGGGAAGCAACATGAGCACAGTGACGGCTGCGAGAAGTAGACGGGCTTTCACGGACAGAATGATAGGCCGAGCGAGAAGTTGGCCTATCGAGTTGTCTGAGCTGGACTGGTGTGTCTCAACAGCTACGCTACTTCCATGAAAACAGTGTTGGTAGCTGCCGATGACCAATGGGTTGTCAACGATGTCGAAGCGGGCTTGTGTGACCAGCGTGTTGATGTGATTGTTGTTTCTGATCCTCATGCCCTCAACGCAACCGCCCTGGCTCACGACCCCGACCTTTGCATTGTCGATCTGCAGGTCGGGTCGATGGGAGGAATGGCTCTTATCCGGAGCCTGAAGGCTGCAGCCAGCATGGGCACGATCCCTTCAACTCCCATTCTGCTGATGGTTGACCGAGATGCCGATGCCTTTATTGCTAAGCGCGCCGGCGCTGACGGGTGGATTCGGAAACCTTTTACTGCTCAAGAGTTGCGGGCGGCGAGAGACGCCGTTCTGTCAGCTAGTTAGGACGGGATGATCGGCCAACAGGTCGTCCTCGTTGCGATCCTGTCAGCATGCCTTGTGCTTTCTGGCTTCCTGTCAGGCTCTGAGACCGCGGTTGTTGCTATCCCAAGAGAGCGGCTGGATCAGATCGCCGCCCTTGGGCCCAACGGGCGACGCCTGAGTCTGCTCGTTGCTGAGCGCGAAGCGACAATCGGTGCGATTCTTCTCGCAAATAACTTTGTAAACATCCTTGCGGCTGCCGTGGCGACGTTGTTGGCGACCTCGCTGTGGGGCGAGACCAGAGGGACAGTTCTGGCAACGGTCGGGATGACAGTTTTGGTCCTTATCTTTGGGGAGATCACCCCGAAGATGCTCGCGGCGAGGTTTCCCGTGCAATACGGTCTTACGGTTGCGTCTCCGCTTTGGACGATGAAGTTCGTGTTGAGTCCACTGTCGAAATTTTTTGTGTGGGTTGGGCGCTTCATCCTCAAGGCGTTCGGGGTTCGCAGGGATTCGTCACTTTCGGTTACAGCAGAAGACGTGTTGGCTTTGGCGGCTTTGGGTGTTGCCGAAGGCGGAATTGGCGGAGACCGCAGCGAGATCATCGAATCGCTTTTTGAGACCGCCGACCGGCCAATCCGTGAGGTTATGACCCCACGGGTTGACGTGGTGTATCTCACTGCTCCGCTCCATGAGGTCGCCATTCGTAAGGCTGTTGCAGAGTCTGGATATTCTCGGTTTCCGGTGGTCGACGAGGCCGGTGGACTCGATGACTTGCTGGGCGTATTGTACGTCAAGGACATGATTCGGCGACCAGAGAGTCTGAGCGAAGAAGAA
>CAXMSI010000155.1:0-4400 GCA_964196085.1 uncultured Acidimicrobiia bacterium
ATGTGATGAGCGGTGCCCTCACATTGTCAGTCCCAGGGGATCTGATTTTCGGTGGACCGTCCGGCGTTACGTTTGCCGTTGAGCCCCAACGAGTGGGTGGGGAGATTGGGCCTCCTCAAGTGTCAACGAAGACGACTGACGGCGCGTTGGCGGGCGCTGTGGTCGAGAGGAACGATGCCCCGTGGTTTCTGAGTAAGGGGTGGGTTCTACGTCTCAACCCTGATCACGCCTGGGACCTCGAACTGGAAGCTGAGTCGCTACACCTTGACCTGTCAGGGCTGAACTTTGGCCGACTTGTCCTGATTGGCGATGGGTCGCTCACGCTCGGCAGGCCACTATCTGGCCAAAACCAGATAGTGGTCAGGGGAGACATTTCTATTTCAGTTCCCGAAAGTGCGGCAGTCGAGGTGGTGGGTAGCGCACAGGTACCAGAGGGATGGATTCAAGATGGGGATACCCAACTCAAGGTGGGCGTTTCGCCTCTTTGGCACGTCGTTGTCGAAGAAGGCACCGCCACGTTCCTCGATCGGTAGACTTAACCGATGGGTGACGACCAGCAACTAACGCCGATGATTCGACGAGCGGGCATTGTCGCGTGGAGCATTGTGGGTGTTTTTGCCCTTCTCGGTGGGATGGTCTGGGCGCTTCTCAAGGCCGAGGTCGTCTTCATCCCGGTCCTTTTTGCGCTGGTGTTGGTCTACGGACTCAGCCCGATCGTACGCCGCCTTGCCAAATGGCACATCCCGAGGGTGATCGGGACAGTGGTGGCTTACGTGTTGTTCTTTGGGTCACTTTGGATACTCTTTGGTTCCCTTGCCCCATTTCTCGGCGACCAGTTCCGGGCACTTGGCGACCAAATCCCCCTCATCTATTCAACGATGCTCGATACCGCGACGGATTGGGCGGGACGAGTCGGCATCTCGATTTCGCTGCCAACTTGGGACTCAGCCTTTGAATCGTTCTTGGCCGACAGCGGCTTGCAGGGCCAGGTAGCAAGCATCGCCGAGCTTGTTCTGAGCTTGGCACGAGGCTTCTTGGAGACGGTAACCCTGTTCCTCATCGCTCCGGTCATTGCGTTCTATATGCTCATTGACCTCCCGAGGTTGCGGAAGGCCGCTGTTGACATGCTGCCACCTTTGCATCGAGACGAACTACACCACGTCGGGGAGCGATTG
Source organism: uncultured Acidimicrobiia bacterium (assembly GCA_964196085.1). Lineage (GTDB taxonomy): Bacteria > Actinomycetota > Acidimicrobiia > Spongiisociales > JAENVV01 > CAXMPE01. The sequence goes on from CAXMSI010000155.1 coordinate 1,176, forward strand.
ACGACCGCTCTTGGTGGTTTCGTCCGCGGGCAATTGCTCGGGGCTGCTGTAGTTATCTTGTTCTCTGCAATTGGTTACCGAGTTATTGGGCTCGAGCTTTGGCTGGTGGTTGCCCTAATCGCAGGGCTTCTGAACACCATCCCGTTCGTTGGCCCCGGCATCACGGGCCTCGTCGCGCTAGGCCTTGCTCTTGTGCAAGGGGACACCAAGACGATCATCGGCGTCTTCATCGTTGCCACGATTGTGCAACAGCTCGACAACCATCTCGTTGCGCCCTTGGTGCTCCGAGCAACTGTCAAATTGCACCCGTCCCTGATCATCTTGGCCCTGTTGGTCGGTGGATCTCTCGGGGGAGTGATTGGTCTTCTCGTGGCTGTTCCTGTCGTGGCTGTCATCAAGGTGCTGGTGTCCCACTATTGGAAGACCAGAGTGTTGGGTGAGCCCTGGCGTGAAGCAGCTGAAGCCATTGTTGACGAACAACCATCACATCCAACCACTGAGATCTTGGTGGAGAAGATCAAAGCACGTCTCGACCGCGAAGCGTCACAGGTCGCCCAAGAGCCAACGAGGCCCCCCGAGTAGTTCAGCTCAGCAAGAACCGGTTGTGCACTCGAACCCAGGGTTCCACGAGCCACACATGAGTCTCCAAAACCCTGGGCTCGGATACGCGACGGTGTCGGGGAGATTTGCCCGATCGACGCTAGCCTTACGGGATGGCCACTGAAGAACTTGCTCCTGTTGATTCGTACTTACAGACCGTCAAAGCGAAAGTTGTGGACCATCATCCAGATGGGGTGATCCTCGATAAGACGGTCTTCTACGCCCGCGGTGGGGGTCAGCCTGGTGATACCGGTGTCGTACAGACCGACGCAGGAGTGTTCGTGGTCGCCGACACGTACCGTAAGGACGGTGCGTTTGTGCACCACATTGAAGGCGAGCGACCCGCTGTGGGCGCCTTGGTCGAGGCCACGATCGACTGGGACCGCCGTTACCTCCTCATGAAAACCCACACAGCGCTGCACGCCCTCACTGGGATCATTTTTGACGGCTTTCATGCCAAAGTTACCGGTGGAAACATGCAGCCCGGGACAGCTCGCATGGACTTCGAACTCGATTCCATTTCTCAAGAATTCGGCCAGATGGTGGAGCAGCAACTCAATGCAGCTCTTCACAATGGACATCGGGTTGAGGTGAAAGAGATGGATCGGATAGCGGCCCTAGATGACCCGATGCTTATTCGCACGAAGGTCAACATGATTCCCGAGTACGTTGACCGCATCAGAGTTGTCGACATCGTTGGTCTCGATAGACAAGCCGACGGCGGTACTCATGTGAACAACACCACTGAAGTTGGGTCGATTCGAGTGGTCAAGACCGAGAGTAAGGGCAAAGCCAACAAGCGCATTCGTATTGAGATCGTGTAGTGGTCGACTTCATTTTGGGAGTTGGGTTCACAGCCCTCGCTATTCGCGGTTGGATGAGAGGGTTCGTGAAGGAGCTCATGGACTTAGTCGGCATGGTGCTCGGTGCAATCCTTGGGCTTGGGTTCTCAGCCCAAGCTGGGAGGTTCATTGAGTCGTGGTCGGGTGCAAGCCCTGGTGCCTCCCGGATCGTCGGCGGCTTTGCCCTCTTCATGATTGCGGGCTTGGGAGCTTCGATTGGGGCCCACTACTTGGGAAAGGTCTTCAACCGTACAGGTCTCAAGACGTCGAACCGCCTGCTGGGTTCGGTCTTCGCCTTTGGGTGGGGTTGGGTCGTAGCAACAGTGGTCTTGTCTGTGGTGCTGCTGTTGCCGTTGCCGGACACTTGGGAGGAAGCCTTTGGGGAGTCAACACTCGCTTCTGCAGTGACCGATCCTGATCAGCCAGCTCTGCGGGTGTTTCGGTCTTTCACTGGTGACAGGTCTTTGAGCTCTGCGCTTTCGCTTGATGCCTTGCTCCACGACCAGAACGTCGTGGTAGGACCAGACGAGGTATTCCCGATTGAGGCCGCCTCGGCCGAAGATATCGAGCGGGTCTCTGGGTTCGAGCAGCGAATCCTCGAGCTGGTCAACCGAGAACGTCGGGAAGAGGGCTTACGACCGCTTGCCTGGAACCAGCGACTTGCTGACGTTGGCCACGGCCACGCCAACGAGATGTATATGCAGGGCTACTTCGCACACGAATCACCTATCACCGGTTCGGTGGTTGAGCGGGTTGATGCAGTCGGGATCAAGTATCGGCTCGTGGGAGAGAACCTTGCCTTGGCTGCGACAGCCGAAATTGCACATGAAGGTCTCATGGAATCCCCAGGCCATAGAGAGAATGTCCTGCGAGCCGATTTCCGCGAGGTGGGGATAGCCGTTGTGGAAGGACCCTTGGGGCTAATGGTGGTGCAAGTCTTCACGGGCTGAGCCCTAGTTATTTCAGGGAAGCCAACCCCACACTGGTCAGGGTGTCTTCGTTGAGGGTGAACCAAGCCCACTTTCCACGTTGTTCCCGAACGAGGATGCCTGCCTTCACCATCTTTGAGAGATGGTGTGAGACTGTTCCTTGGCTGCGCCCAACTACGGCTGGAATGTCACATGCGCAGATCTCTCCGGCGGCTTCGGCCTGCAGAATCGAGAGGATCCGGAGGCGGACTGGGTCGGCCAATGCCTTGAAAACCTCTGCCGTTGCCTCTGCTTGGTCGGCGGAGATAACGGCGTCGCTATCAAGCACGCTGCAGCAACTGGTGATGGTGGTCATACATTGACAATAGTCGATATGAGTGCCAAGATGTCACCGAACATATTGACGATCATCAATTCGAGGATATTATGACCACAGCTTCCACACTGCCAGTAGTCGTAGTCGGAGCCGGCCCTGTCGGGCTCGCTGCAGCCGCAAACCTGATCGAACGCGAGATGCCCTTTGTCATTCTTGAAGCCGGGTCAATGGTGGGATCTTCTGTGGCGCAATGGGGACACATCCAAATGTTCTCGCCATGGAGATACACCATCGACGAGGCGAGCGCCCGGTTGCTGGGGGAGAAGTGGTCCCGGCCGGCAGCTGACAGTTACCCCTTCGGCGCTGACCTGGTGAAGGACTACTTGGCACCACTCGCTGAGGTTCCAGCCATTGCGGCTGGTCTGCGGCTCGGCACCACGGTGACTTCGGTGACTCGCAAGGGTATGGACCGAAGCCAGTCGAAGCAGCGCGATGGTGCTCCGTTCGTGGTGACGGTCGACACCGCTTCTGGACCGAC
>CAXMSI010000156.1:0-3986 GCA_964196085.1 uncultured Acidimicrobiia bacterium
TTGTCATTCGAAGAGGACGACGTAAAAGACGTCCAGGTAAGTGCAATTCAGGTCGGCATCTTGCTTACCGAGTCGGTTGAATTCGACTGCTTTGCGCTGGGCGACCCAATTGTCGTTGCACCTGCCGATGAAGTTGCTGAGGAACCTGCTCCTGAAGAACCTGCCGGTGAAGGCGACCCCGAGCCTGAAGACACACCAGTCGAGACCCCAGAGTCAACCGAGACAACGGGTTCCGCTGATGTGCCAGAAGAGAAAGTCACCGCACCATCCGTCGAGGATTTCGGTCCCGAGGGTGAAACGGAATTGGTCGGCTCTGTCATCAACGGGAGTGAAGATACCGAAACGCCTGATGGCCAGATCGAACTTGCCGCCGACACGGGGATAGTCATTGGAACACAGAGCGGTAATGACACCGAAATCATCGTCATCGCCCTACTTGGACTCGGGACCCTTGCGGCTGGGGCCTACGGACTCGTAGCAAACTCCAAGAAGAAGTAACACTTATATGAGTACCGGACACTTGTTGCACAAGTGAGCGGGAGGTCATCGAGCCTCCTGCTCACGCCGTGCAACTTTGCCGGTTTTGGGCTCAGGAGTAGGTGGGTCTACGGCGGATTGGTTACGTAGCGTTCGGCTGCTTCTTCCAAAGAGAGATCGAGTTGGTTGGCCAGCGACGAGATCCATGCCAACACATCGCCAAGTTCATGAAGTTGCTGCTCGGGGGTGCCTTTGCGGATGGCCTGGGCAAACTCGCCGACCTCCTCGCAGAGCCACGCCACGCTGGCGCTGAGGCCCCGCTCGCGGTCGTCGTCTCCATAGAGCGTTTCCATAAGACCCTGAAATTCTGCAAGTTCCATATTGTGACCATACAACCAGAATTTTCTCAACGAATTCTCCCTGAAAAATCTCGCAACTAACTCCGCATAGGCCCGTCAGGACCTATGCCCAGATGCACCCGGCAAGCCCCTTCCCTTGTTGGGTCCGCTCGAACGAAGGAGGCTCCATTTACTATCTGCTTGCGGGGCAGCGCTCAAACTTGAATACGCTGTCTGAATGACTTCACCTACACCGACTGTGCAGCCGGCTACTGGCCGCCTTGGCATCCTTACCGTTGGCCTTGGCGCCGTGTCGTCCACACTTATTGCTGGCGTCGAGCTAGTTAAGCGCGGGCTGGCCGATCCCACTGGATCACTGGCCTTGATGGGCGATATTCGCCTCGGCAAGCGCACCGACGACAACTCACCCAAGATTCACGAATTTGCTCCCATCGCCAAGCTCGAAGACTGCGTCTTTGGTGCATGGGATGTATTCCCCGACGATGCCTACGTGGCCGCCCAGCGCGCCGGCGTGCTCGAATCGGGCAAGCACCTCGAAGCAGTCAGCGAGGCGCTTCGTTCGGTAGTGCCGATGAAGGCTGCATTCGACCGCGAGTATGTCAAGCGTCTTGATGCCGATAACGACATGGGGACCATCGACAAGCGCACCATGCTCAACCAGATTCGCGAAGACATCAACACTTTCCGCGAAGAAAATCAGTGCGACCGTCTCGTCATGCTCTGGGCTGCCTCCACCGAGGTATACATCGAGGTCAGCGACAATCATCAGACCATCGAGGCATTCGAGGCCGCCATCGATGCCAACGAGCACGATATTGCTCCGTCAATGCTCTACGCCTACGCTGCCATCCTCGAAGGCGTGCCGTTCTGTAACGGCGCCCCCAACCTTTGCGTCGACATCCCTGCGCTCACCAAACTCGCAACCGAACGTGGCGTTGCGATTTCTGGCAAGGACTTCAAGACCGGGCAGACCCTCATCAAGACGGTGCTTGGCCCAATGCTTCGCACCCGGATGCTTGGCCTTAATGGCTGGTACTCAACCAACATCTTGGGCAACCGCGATGGCGAAGTTCTCGACGATCCGGACAACTTCAAGACCAAAGAAGAGTCCAAGCTTGGTGTCCTCGAAGACATCCTCGATCCCGAGAAGTTCCCCGAGCTTTACGGCAACGTTTACCACAAGGTGCGCATCAACTATTACCCGCCGCGAGGGGACGCCAAGGAGGGTTGGGACAACATCGATCTCGAGGGCTGGCTCGGCTACCCGATGCAGCTCAAAGTCGATTTCCTGTGCCGCGACTCGATCCTGGCTGCCCCCCTGGCGCTCGACCTGGTGTTGTTCAGCGATCTCGCACAGCGGGCCGACATGTCGGGCATCCAGGAATGGCTCAGCTTCTACTACAAGGCCCCAATGGTGGCGCCCGGTCTGCACCCCGAGCACGATCTGTTCAAGCAGCAGATCAAGCTCGAAAACACCCTCCGTTGGATGATGGGCGAAGACGTCATCAACCACCTTGGTCGCGAGTACTACGACGACGTCGAAGCTTAAGTACCCGGGGCGTCGCTGACGCCCTAGACTCATATTTACGTCATTTCGGTGACGTGGAACGAAGTCCGGTGTAATCCCGGCACTGTCCCGCAACGGTAATCCGCCTGCTTTCTGATGGGTGGCGAGTCCGGTCGCGTCCACATCACCCGACGTATCCACAGCCCTCGAGGAAGGGCTTGGTGCACAGGTTTCCTGTCTGCCGAGCACACACTCGACCGAAAGGAAACCCCATCATGAAACCGACGAAGCTTTTTGCTCTCCTCTTTGTTTGCTCCTTGCTAGCGGTCGCATGCAGCTCAAGTGACGACGACACCGTCGCTACTGTTGACGATGTGGTCGATCAGGTCGCCGAACCCGAAGCCTCCGCTGACGAACCCGCGGACGCTGATGTGCTCGATGAACCTGCGCCAGATGATGAGATTGTCCAGGACGAGGTTCCCTATGCGCAACGCATTGTGTCTTTGTCCCCCACGGCAACCGAGACTTTGTTTGCCATCGGCGCCGATGACCTCGTCGTAGCTGTCGACGATCAATCCAACTATCCAGCCCATGCACCAAGTTCGGGCATGAGTTCGTTTACCCCAAATGTCGAGGCCATTGCTGCATTCGAACCTGATCTCGTAGTGATGTCGTTTGATCCGGGAGGAATTGAAGACGGCTTGCGCGCCCTCGGCAGCATTGGTGTGCTGATACAGGGCCCCGCAACCGACCTCGGCGATGCGTATGCGCAGATTGAACAACTCGGATCAGCAACGGGCCATATCGGCGAAGCCGCTGAACTCGTTGGCCAAATGCAACTCGATATTGGTGTTCTCGCCGAGCGGGCCGCCATGGAAGGTGCAGGTGGAACGTTCTTTCACGAGATCGACAACACCTTGTATTCGTTGACATCATCGACCTTCGCCGGTCAGATATATGCCCTAGCAGGCCTCACTAACCTGGCCGACGCTGTCGATCCCGACGGCGAGTTCTTCGGCTATCCGCAGTTGTCGCAAGAGTTTGTTATTGAACAGGACCCGGACTTCATTTTCTTGGCCGATGCCGCATACGGCGAGAGCGCTGAGACGGTTGCGGTTCGCCCCGGTTGGGAGATTCTCAGTGCGGTGCGAAACGGCCGGGTGATTCCTCTTGATGCCGACACATCCTCACGTTGGGGGCCTCGAATACCGGAGTTTCTCTCGACCATCATTGATGTGACCATCGGCGCCTCAGCCGAGTAAAGCCGATTGCGACGGGAGGACCGAATGACGGATGAAGCGATCAAGTCTTCAGCCGCCTCGCGCGCCCAGGCGGTTCGTCTCGCCCCATCTCACGTGCTGCTCGGATTCGCAGCGATTTTTGGGGCCACACTCGTCGGCTTGAGTGTCGGGGCCGCCTCAATTCCGGTGAGTGGTGTTTTGCTGGAATTGTTGGACCGCGTGCCGGGCCTCTCTATTGTCTCGGGTCTCAGCGAACTGCACAAGAACATTGTGTGGGAAATACGTTTCCCGCGAGTGGTGCTAGGTCTGTTGGTGGGGGCTCTGCTTGCCTGTTCTGGGGCGGCCTATCAGGGCGCTTTCCGGAACCCGCTGGCCGATCCCTTCCTTCTTGGGATAGCAGCG
>CAXMSI010000156.1:4118-4396 GCA_964196085.1 uncultured Acidimicrobiia bacterium
CCTATCTCGTGCAACGTGATACCGAGACCTTGCGTCAGGTATACACCTGGATTCTTGGGCGCCTGACCACGGCTGGTTGGACCGAGGTCGCCGTGGTGGTGCCCTACGCCGTGGTCTCTGTGACGGTGATGTTGTGGCACCGGCGGGCTCTGGACGTACTGGCAGTTGGCGATGACGAAGCAGCCACGCTGGGAATTTCACCTCGTCGCACGCGCACCATTGTTGTGGTGGCAGCTTCGTTGGCGGCGGCTGCTGCGGTAGCGGTTAGTGGATTAATC
>CAXMSI010000157.1:0-4016 GCA_964196085.1 uncultured Acidimicrobiia bacterium
CACCATCACGATTGCCAAGGCACGCAGTTGCTCGATTCGTTCGTCGCCCATACGGCCCAGGTACAAGCGAATATCCAGAGCAATTTGGTCGTTGCGGCTCCGGCCCGTGTGCAGCTTGCCACCCAAGGGTCCAATAAGCTCGATCAGTCGCCGCTCGACCGCGCTATGGACGTCCTCGTCAGAATCAAAAAACTCAAAATTACCAACTAAAGCGTCAGCCTCGATACCACGAAGCCCTTCGACTAGGGTCTCGGACTCTTTTGGTGTGACGAGGCCTACGTGGCCAAGCATCTTGGCCTGCGCTAGAGACCCGAAGATGTCGTCAAGCAGCAGCCGTCGATCGATTTGATCAGCGGTGTAATCCCACAGGATCTTCGACGGTCCCTCAGTGAACCGCCCTGACCAGAGGGTCACTCTCCTTCACCGATAAGCGCTTCGGCCATGCGCCGTAAACGAAGGGCGTTGAGCTTGATAAAGCCGTTGGCGTCGGCTTGGTTGTACACGTCGTCAGATTCAAAGGTGACAGTGGCTTCGTCGTAGAGTTTGAGATCCGAGCGGCGCCCCAGAATGGTGATACCCCCCTTGTAGAGCTTGAGACGAACCTCTCCACTCACCCGAATCTGTGTGTTGTCCATAAAGGCTTGCAGCGCTTCGCGCTCTGGTGCGAACCAGAAACCGTTGTACAGCATGTCTGCATACTTAGGGATAAGTGAGTCACGGAGATGAGCCACTTCACGGTCGAGAGTGAGGGACTCAACAGCACGGTGAGCGGTGTGCAGGATGGTGCCTCCCGGGGTCTCGTACACCCCGCGAGATTTCATACCAACAAAACGGTTTTCGACCAGGTCCACCCGGCCAATCCCGTGCTTTCCACCTAACTCGTTTACTCGACGAAGCAACGCAGCAGGCTCCAAGGCCACCCCATTGACGGCAACCGGGTCTCCCTCTATATAGGAGATAGTGATCACCTCCGGCTCATCAGGTGCGTCCTCTGGATCAACGGTCATTTGGAACATGCCCTTCGGTGGGGCATTCCATGGGTCCTCGAGCAGGCCGCCTTCATAGGAGATATGGAAGAGGTTCGCATCCATTGAGTAGGGCTTTTCGGCGGTCACCGGAGTAGGAATTCCAAAGCGTTCTGCATATTCAACGCAGTCGGCTCGACCCTTCATGTCCCATTCACGCCAAGGAGCTATCACCTTGATGTCTGGCTTTAGGGCATAGGCGGAGAGCTCGAACCGAACCTGGTCGTTGCCCTTCCCTGTCGCCCCGTGGGCAATCGCGTCGGCACCATGTTCAATAGCCGCGCGCACCATACCTTTTGAAATCACAGGCCTGGCAATGGCGGTCCCCAGCAAATAGGTGCCTTCATAGACAGCGTTGGCCCGCAACATTGGAAACACGTAATCGGCAACGAATTCTTCTGTGAGGTCTTCGGCAATAGCAATCGATGCGCCAGTCGCCATGGCCTTTTCTTTCGCTTCGTCAGCCTCAGCACCTTGGCCAACATCTGCGGTGTAGGTGATCACCTCAACGTTATAAGTCTCAATAAGCCATCTCAGAATCACCGATGTATCGAGACCACCTGAGTAGGCGAGGATTACTTTCTTCATGCTTCAACTCCGAGGTTTTCAAGTTCAGTTATAACAACGTTTGCATCAGTCTCTTCTGACAGCACCAGCAGCACCGTGTCGTCGCCAGCGATGGTACCGAGCACGTTGACATGGTCATAGGCATCAATTGCGGCGGCAACCACGTGCGCTGCGCCTGGATTAGTTCGCACGACCAACAAATTCCCTGTCGGGGTTAGGGACCGCCCGTACTCGCGTAAGGCAAGGATCAGGTTCTCTTTCGGGTTGTCAGGGGTCGTCTCGGGAATCGCATATCTTAGAATGCCGTGATCACGAATCTTCACAGCCTTCAATCGCTGCAAGTCGCGCGATGCGGTGGCCTGCGTGATCTCGAGGCCTTCTGCTCGGAGCGCATCGACGAGCTCGGTCTGAGAACCAATAGGGTAATTCTCTAGGAGGCGTCGAATAACTAGGAGCCGTTGATCAATTGCCATGAACTGGCCTCCAGTCGTCTTGGGTAATCATGGTGCCTATTCCTTCGGGAGTGAAGACCTCGAGCAGGATGGAGTGCTGAATGCGACCATCAAGAATGTGCACCTGCCGCACCCCTGCGTTCAGCGCCTCGATTGATGACTCGATCTTGGGAACCATGCCGCCTTCAAGGTCAGCCAAAAGTGCCGGCGTCTCGGACAAGTGAATCTGCTCAACCAACGATTCTTGGTCATTGAAGTTTCGGTACACCCCAGCAACGTCTGTGAGGTAGATCAGTTTTTGAGCACCGAGTGCCCCCGCAATCGCTGCTGCGGCTGAATCGGCGTTGAGGTTGTATGCATGACCATCGGGACCAGTACCGATAGGTGCAATGACAGGAACAACTCCAGACTCGACAAGACCTCGAAGCAAGAGCGTGTCCACTGTGTCAACTCTTCCTACAAAACCAAGAGCCGGATCCCGCTGAACCACCTTGAGGAGTCCAGCATCGATCCCAGTGAGGCCAACGGCTCGTGTGTCATGGCCAACAAGCATCCGCACAATCTCGGGATTGACCGAGCCAGCCAGAACCTGCTGCACGACGTCCATTGTGGCCTGGTCGGTTACTCGTAGGCCGTTTACCCAGCGGGGTTCGATGCCTGCTTGATCCATAGCCTTTGATATCTGCGGCCCCCCACCGTGAACTACGACTGGGCGTAAACCAACCAAACTCAGCAAGGAAACATCGGCGGCGAAGCTGTCTTGTAGGGTCCTATCGACCATGGCTGAGCCGCCGTACTTGATCACCACGATCGCACCTGCGAACCGCCTGATGTAGGGCATCGCCTCCATAAGGATGCTGGCCTTGCCCATTGTGGAAGCAAGCTTTGCCCTACTGATTGATGGTCTGTTATGACCAGTGCTCATGACGGCTCCCCATTGAATACCACGTACTCGGGGGTGAGGTCAGTGGAAATAATGCGTGCCCTCCCTGGCCCATCACCCACACTCACCTCCACTCGAAAGTCCCCCGTCAACTTGGCCATGAGCGCCGATCGATCATACGGAACCTGCTCCCCACCGACCGCTATTGGTACATCTGAGTAACTCACAGCAACAACCTGCGGGTCGAAAGCAACTCCGGCCTGTCCAAGCGCCTGCAAGATTCTCCCCCAATTGGGATCGGCGCCATAAAACGACGCTCTAACCAGGTCAGAATCTGTGATTTCGAGTCCCATTGTCCTGGCATGCTTGTCAGAAAGGGCTCCTTCGATCACGACATCCACAACCCGTTGGGTGCCTTCGCCGTCGCGAGCTACTTGTCTCGCCAGACTCTCGCAAACATCGTTGAGAGCATTTAGAAACACTTCGAGGCCGGGGTTCTTCTCGCTGACTCCTGATACCAACAAAATTGCGGTGTCGTTCGTCGACGTGCAGCCATCAATGTTGAGCGAATTAAAGGTCGCATCGACCGCAGTCTGAAGCGCATATTGCGCCTTGGCTTGGTCGAGATCCACATCGGTTGTGATCGCAACGAGCAGCGTGGCCATATCTGGCCGGCACATGCCAGCAGCTTTAGCCATGCCACCAATCGACCATCCATCTCCCTCGAAACGAGACGTCTTGTAGAACGTATCGGTCGTCATGATTGCTTCAGCGGCGGCAACACCGGCAGCCTTGTCACTGGCCAGCAGAGCAGGCATGGTTTCGATGCCAGCCTCGATGTTCGAGATAGGGAGTTGTGGACCAATCGGGCCCGTTGAGCAGACCAGCACCTCGGTGGGAGAACAGTCAATCGCCGTCGCCACCGCGGCTGCCATGCGCGCTGCATTCTCTTCACCTTGCCCGCCGGTCCCAGCGTTGGCACAACCTGAACTCAGGACCACCGCTTTAGCCTTGCCATTAGCAACGTGAGCTTGGCTCAGACGAACCGGAGCTGCAGTTGCGATATTTTTGGTGAAAACTGCCGCTGCT
>CAXMSI010000157.1:4026-4314 GCA_964196085.1 uncultured Acidimicrobiia bacterium
GGCCACCTCGTCGGCTACCACTAGGGCAAGGTCCTTTTGGCCAGCGAGCTTGATGCCCGCCGAGATACCCACCGCCGAAAATCCCTTGGGGAAGGTCACGCTCATGGCATCAATCCTGACCGTGGGAGCCCCGTTGTTTCTTCGAGACCGAACATCACGTTTGCCAACTGCACTGCCTGACCGGCAGTTCCTTTCAGTAAATTGTCAATGGCTCCCTGAGCGATGACCATGCCTGAGTGGTGGTCGAAGGTTGCTGATACCAACACGTTGTTGGATCCAACAGCCCAC
>CAXMSI010000158.1:0-3992 GCA_964196085.1 uncultured Acidimicrobiia bacterium
GGAAGACCAGGGATAGTTGATGCCATGAGATCAACTCCCAACACCATGCTGCTCCTTTCGATGGTAGAAACTGATATCGCAGGTTTCGCCATCATGGGAACGGCCGGACAAAAATCGTATCTACAACGCATCGGGGTGGCTCGCGATCACCAAGGTGAAGGTCACGGTTCTTCGTTGGTACGGGCCGGGTTGCAGTGGGCCAAGACGAAAGCAACCACCACGATGGTGCTCAACACACAACCCGACAACACCGCTGCTCAAGTGCTCTACAGAAACGAGGGGTTCACCCATCACCCCCACGCATTGCAGTTGCTGAGGATCGAACTCTAAATGCCACTCCCTCTTCCCACGCGATACACCCTTGAGGTTCGAGTTGGTAACGATGAAGACATCGAGGAGTGGTTGGCCACCGATGCCGACCTCGATCGACCAGTTCTCATCAGGATGCTCGGTCCTGAGAGCACCATGACAAGGCGGGCAGAGTTCCTGGAAGCGGTCCGAGGGGCTGCTGGCATTACCCACCCAAACGTCGCACAGGTGTTTGCAGCCATCGAAATCAATGAGGGTGTTTACTCAATATCGGAGTGGCCTGGTGGGATCCGGCTCTCAGACCGCTCAGCTGCTGACCTTACCTTGGACCCACGAGCGGCGACAGCCAACGCCGAAGGCCTTGCGCGCGCGTTGGCAGCGTTGCACGAAACTGGTCAGTTTCACGGCGCTCTAGATGCGAGTTCAATCTTCTATGGTCCCGGCCGGCCGGCAAAGCTTGGAGCCTTCGGTCGCCCGAGGCGACCTCTTTCAGACGTCGTGGCTCTTGCGGGAACCATCGACCAAGCTCTCACTGGCCGACCTGCTGGCTCTGTTCCTCCCTCTGAAGTCGTGGACGGAGTGTCGCCTTCTTTCGACAGGGCCCTCTCTTTGGCGTTCAACGGAGAGAGTTCAGCGAGTCAGTTTGCCGAGGCTTTAGCTTCTGTTCCCACGCCCAAATCTCGCAGAGCTGGCGAACCTCCTGTCGTTACTCCATGGATTCGGCTGGTTCTGACTCTGCTCGGGGTAGCAACAGTCCTCATCCTTCTTGGGAGCAGCCTTCGTTCAGACCCAGCGTCAGTTCCCGACGGTAATTCGGGGACTATCCCACCACTAGCGTCGTCGACAACCCTCGCTGCTTCAGAACAACAGCCAACCAACCCGACGCTCCCAGCCCAAGTGCGGCTGTTGTCGATCGTCTCAATCGACCCACTCGGAGACGGGCAGGAGCATCCAGAGAACAACGCCAACCTGTTCGACCGCAACACGGCAACCGCCTGGAAGACAGAGCTGTATAGGGATCCCCTCCCGCTCATCAAAGGTGGAATCGGCCTGGTTATTGAAGTCTCGGGCACCCCTACCGAGTTGATAGTCCACTCAGATTCCATCGGAACCCAGTTCGAGCTCTATTGGGCTCAAGCCAACAGCAACTCACTCACTGATTGGAGTCTTGTGAGTCGCGAGGTCATAGAGGACACCACAGACAACACCCCCCTTCCGCGACGTACTGGTGGGTTCTGGCTCATCTGGCTGACCGACCTGCCAGCGGTTGGTGACGACTTCGCAACGTCGATTGCAGAAATCGAACTGCGTTAACTCGTTAACCTCTCCAATGATGACTACCGACGCCGAGCTGATCTCGAAAGCACTCTCCGGGAACTCCCGTGCTTTTGACGAGCTTCTCTCGCGGCACCAAGACATGGTGTTCGCACTCTGCATGCGGACCTTGCGGCATCGCGAGCATGCTCTCGACGCGATGCAAGACACCTTCGTTACGGTATTCCGGAAGCTAGACAAGTTTTCGGGGGAATCCACTTTCAGCACATGGCTATATCGCGTGACCATCAATACTTGCTACGACCAACTACGAAAACGGAAGCGGCGCCAAACGGAAGCGTTGCCAGAACGTCACGACCCTGCTGACCCGACTTCACAAAGCGAGTTTGACGCGGTGGAGGTTCGGCCTGACATCGCCAGCGCACTGGCCCAAATCCCAGAAGATTTCAGAAACGCCGTCGTACTCTCAGACCTGCAAGGACTGCCCCTGTCTGAGGTGGCAGAGATAATTGGGGCGCCAGTCGGAACGATCAAATCCAGAGTTTTTCGCGGCAGGCGCCTCCTCGCCGATATTCTTCGGAACCTCAACGACCCTACAGAACGTCAAACCAACGAATGAGTACCTCACTCCCTCTCGATCCTCAAGATCTCGACCTCGTCGCAGCCTTCGCCGCTGGCGAACTCGATGGTGCCAATGTCACCATTGCTCGGGAACTAATCGCTAGCGATGCCCGCTTCGCTGACGAGTTCGCCGCCCAGGTGGAGGCACTCGCTGCTGTTGGGCACGATGATTGGTACCAACCACTCAGCCATTTCGAAAAAATAGCACTACGCAAGGCGGTGGTTCCCAAAAAGGAACGGCCGTCGTGGGCTGCACGCGCTCTCACTCCCCTCTCTGTGGCCGCGGTTCTTGTGGTCCTTGTCGGCTTTGTTGGTATGCAACTCACTGGCGACAATAACGATGCCACCATCGAGTCCTCAGAGATTGCGACATCAGCTGAGGCTGCAGTAATAGCGCCTTCTGATACCCGTCTATCTGACGAGGAATCCACTCAGGTGGCGGACGGCTCGACTAATGAGGATGCCGCCGATACAGCAATCGAATCGCTGCCCGCTGTTATCGATGGCGCTCTCGCTCCCACGGAAGGCGCGTTGGTCGCTGTCGACTTAGGGGAGATCGAGTCTCTTGACGATCTCCTGGCGTTCTCCCAGTGGGCTACCCCCGTGTCTCTTAACCGCTATTCCTCTCTTGGTTGTTGGGTTGATGAGGGCGACCTGATGACCTCAGGGGTCGCCACGGCAACCCTCGATGGGGTCGAGTACGAGGTGCTTGCTGACCTGCTCAACGTTGAAGTACGTGCTGTTGACTCATGTGAGGCAATAATTCTCGACAGGTAGCCGAGACTCTTCCGCTCCTCGATGAGGCTATCCTTTGTCTCATGGATCAGCTCGCCTCTTCATTCGCAGATTTTCTTGAAAACACCGCCAAAAAGGCAAGAGAGCTCACGGTTGATCGAGCTCACCGGGTTCTCAAGTTCGTGGCTTTCGGGCTCGTTGGAATCGCATTACTAGGTGTTGCGATGACTCTGTTAATCCGTTCAACGTTCCATTTGGTCGCGCACTTCACTGGGCTGACCGGTGCCTACGCAATATTTGGGGGATTATTTGTGCTCGTTGGGGCGTTGGTCTGGTCGAGACGAGACAACGGAGCGTAAGGTCATGAGCGACACCACAGAAGAAGTAATCATCATTGGATCCGGACCCGCCGGACTCACTGCCGCTATATATGCAGCCCGTGCTGAGCTAAATCCCCTCATGTTCGAGGGATCAGTTCCTGGCGGCCAACTCATGATCACCACGGAAGTCGAAAATTTCCCAGGTTTTTCAAAGGGCATCATGGGACCAGAACTCATGAGCGAGTTCAAAGACCAAGCTCTGCGTTTCAACACTCGCATGGAACAGATAGATGTCACCGAGGTGGACTTGTCTCAACGGCCGTTCAAAGTTGTAGCTGACGGCGAAGCCCACCTAGCCGACTCAATCATCATCTCGACAGGTGCATCGGCCCGATGGCTCGACATCCCAGGAGAGAAAGACCTCATTGGCCGCGGCGTTTCCGCGTGCGCTACTTGTGACGGATTCTTCTTCCGAGATCGCCATGTAGTCGTCGTTGGGGGAGGGGACTCAGCAATGGAAGAGGCTCTCTTCCTCACGAAATTTGCTTCAAAAGTGACAGTCATTCACCGTCGGGATGAGTTCAGGGCCTCCGCCATCATGGCCAAACGTCTAATGGAGCACCCCAAGGTGGAGGTTATTTGGAACACCGTGGTCGACGAGGTCTTCGGTGAGGATGCTGTCGAAAAGATTGCCTTGACTAACCGAGACTCTGGGGAAAAGTCTGAGCTTGC
>CAXMSI010000158.1:4002-4313 GCA_964196085.1 uncultured Acidimicrobiia bacterium
TTTACCGCCAAGCCGTCACAGCCGCCGGCACGGGGTGTCGTGCGGCCATCGACGCTGAACGCTGGCTCGCTGAACAAGAGTAGAATCTTTGGAATAATCACGACGGCTTTGGGGTTCAACTCATCGCATAACGAAGGAGCCGTAATGGCAGGAAACGCAACCACTCTTACAGACACAACATTCGCCGACGCAGTTGCTGGAGATGCTCCAGTGCTTGTGGACTTCTGGGCTGAATGGTGCGGACCATGTCGTGCCGTAGCACCAGTCCTTGACGAAATCGCCACCGAATACGGCGAAAAGATTCAGATAGC
>CAXMSI010000159.1:0-440 GCA_964196085.1 uncultured Acidimicrobiia bacterium
CCTCAACCTCAGAAGCTTGGGCATCTGCCCCCGCTTGTTCGAATGGTGCGTCTCCCTCGGCAACTTCGCTTGCCTCAGCAACGACTTCCTCAACTTCTTCGACTTCTTCGACTTCTGGAGCAGGCGGCTTGTCGGACTGGATATCCACCTTGTACCCACTCAATCGCGCAGCAAGGCGGGCATTCTGCCCTTCCTTCCCGATCGCAAGGCTGAGTTGGTGGTCGGCAACGACCACAACAGCAATCCTTTCCTCCTCGTTGAGCGTGACATCAATCACTCGAGCAGGGCCAAGAGCTTCGGCAATCAACCGGGACGAATCTTCATCCCAAGTGACCACATCGACCTTCTCCCCACGAAGCTCATTGACGACCTGGCGAACCCGGGATCCCCGGGCTCCGACACAGGCGCCTTTTGCATCGACATTTGGATCATTGGACAGC
>CAXMSI010000159.1:450-4257 GCA_964196085.1 uncultured Acidimicrobiia bacterium
CAGCGATCTTGGTGCGGTTCCCCGGTTCACGGGCAATAGCCTTGATCTCGATGGTGCCGTCGACCAGCTCAGGGACTTCGAGCTCCAACAGGCTACGGACGAAGTCGGGATGACTTCGGGACAAGATGATCTGCGGGCCCTTCACTTCGTTGCGGACCTCAAGGATGATTGCTTTCACGCGGTTCCCACGCTCAAGGCGTTCATACGGGATCCGCTCCGAGCCAGGCATAAGAGCCTCAGCATCGCCGAGGTCGAAGATGGTGAACCGATGGTCGACCTGCTGAACGATGGCGGTAACAAGATCGCCCTCGCGTCCCTCGTACACACCGAATACTTGCTCACGCTTGGCTTCTCGGAGGCGTTGGGAGATGACCTGTTTCGCCGTTTGAGCTGCAATACGTCCAAAGTCATCTGGAGTGTCTTCCCATTCCCGAATAACATCGCCGTCGTCGTCGAGCTCCTGGCCAAACACGATGATGTCACCTGAGCCCGAGTCAATGATGACAGGAGCCTCTTCAGCTGCGCCTGGGGTGCGCTTGTATGCTGAAACGAGAGCGTTGGCTAGCGCATCGAGGATCACCTCTACTGGGATGCCGCGCTCACGCTCGAGCATCTCCAATGCTTCCATTACCTGATCGTCGATCTTCATTAGTTTGAGCCCTTCTTGCCAGGTTTGGGAGCCTTTTCCCACACAAATATCGTTTTGGCCGAAAGCACGTTCTCGATATCGAACATGTGCTCACCATCTTGGGAGGTGATCGTGCCGGCTGTTTCGGCTACTGCAGATATGACGCCTTCATGCCGACGCTTGCCGTCGACCTCTGCCTTGGTCTTGACCACGACGGAACGCCCTATTGACTTTTCCCAATGTCGGACCGTTCGCAATGTTCTTTCAAGCCCAGGCGAAGTGACTTCGAGCCCGTATTTTTCGGGGTCGTATTGGGTTCCTTCGAGCATATGGCTCAAGTCCCGAGAGATATCAGAAATCAAATCGAGCGGAATCCCGTCCGGCCCGTCAACGATGACGCGAACGATTTGGGACTTAGGGCCGGGGACGACCAACAGATCGTCTAGCTCGAGTCCTTCCTCACTGAGGTAGGCCTCAATGGATTCTCTGATTGGTGTTACTACTTCAGTCATTCAAATATCTTCGTGTTGGATTTATGTGATGTGGCACAAAAATAGTGCGGGCATTGGGCGCCCACACTATTTAGCGTCCTTGATTGTCGGCACAAGTATATACCTATGCGAGCGCCAGTGTTAACTAGGAATAGAGCGTGATTACGGCCTATTTGGCGGCGGAAATCGCTCCTCCTACCGTGGTGGCGACATCGGCAATAGCCAGATCCTGTTTGTTGCCGGTAGAACGGACAACCCATTCAACGTTCCCGGCTTCCACTCCCCGTGGCCCAACAGTGATCCGTTGGGGTATGCCAACCAGCTCGGCATCTTTGAACTTCACGCCGGGGCGCTCTTTACGATCGTCAAGAATCACGTCGAAACCATTCGACATAAGCTGTCTATAGAGGTCGGTAGCAACAGCCATAGTCGGAGCATCATCTGGACGGATGACTGAGATAACCACATCCCAAGGGGCCAACGCAGCAGGCCAGATGATGCCGTTGTCGTCACTCGACGATTCAACTACGACTGCCATTGATCGTTCCACGCCAATACCGTAGGATCCCATCACAACGGGCTTGGCCTTCCCGTTCTGATCAAGAATTGTGGCATCCATGGCCTCCGAGTATTTGGTTCCGAGTTTGAAGATGTGTCCAACTTCAATAGCTCGTATTAAGGACAACGCCTCGCCGCAAACAGTACAGGTGTCTCCGTCAACAACTGCTCTGAAATCAAGCCACTCCTCAACAGAAATGTCACGCTCAACAGAGACGTTGCGAAGGTGGTGGTCATCGTTGTTCGCTCCGGTGGTCATGGAGGAGCGTCCCCGAAGGCCAACGTCAGCGACGATTCGAACGTCGGATACGCCTACAGCCCCCAGACTCCCTGGGTGCGCCCCTAAGAGCTCCCCTATTTCGTCTTCCTCCGCCGGACGCAGGTTGCTAGCGCCCAATTGGTCGGCCAGCTTTTGCTCCTGGAGATCGTGATCGCCACGGAGAAGGGCCAACACCGGCTCCTCATCAGCAATGAAAACCAAGGTTTTGATCTGGCTCGCAGCAGCAGCGCCGCCATCGAAGGTAACTAGGTCCGCTATGGTCCGAACGCCCGGGGTCGCAAATTCTTCGACCTCAGCATCATTCTCTGGATCGTAGATTGGCGCCAACGTGCTTGCAGCCTTTTCAATATTTGCTGCGTACCCGCACTCGGAGGTCACAACAATGTCTTCACCAATTGGCGAAGGCGCCATGAACTCAACCGAACCAGACCCACCCATCGAACCACTCGAAGCCTCCACCTGGAGTACTTCGAAGCCGAAGCGGTTGAAGATCCGAACGTAGGCCTCCCGATGAGCCTCGAAGGCGGCATCTAGGCCTGCCTGATCGACGTCGAAAGAGTAAGCATCCTTCATTGTGAACTCTCGAACACGCAAGAGACCTGCCTTTGGCCTCGGTTCGTCACGGAACTTAGTCTGGATCTGATACCAGATTTGTGGCAGCTGCTTGTACGAAGACAACTCCGCCACGGTGTAGGCGAAGATCTCCTCGTGAGTCATACCCAGGGCAATATCGGCACCTTTGCGGTCCTTGAGTCGGAACATCTCATCGCCCATGTCGTCCCAGCGGCCAGACCTTTTCCATATCTCAGCGGGGTGGATGGCCGGCAACAAAAACTCTTGGCCACCAATAGCGTCCATTTCTTCACGGATAATCGCGATGACCTTGTGCCGGACCCGCATTCCTGCAGGCAGAAGGGAGTATGCCCCGGCCATCAACTGGCGAATAAAGCCAGCCCGAACCAACAACTTGTGACTCGTGGCCTCTGCATCAGCAGGATCGTCACGAAGAGTAGGAATAAACGCCTGGGACCATTTCATAGAGCGCGAGTTTACTCCCTAACCAAGAGGTTCCAGTCGCACATCGAACCGAACCAAAAACCAGAAACTAGTCTCTGCTCTTGGCGGCTTTGGCTACCGCTGCACGTCTGGCTTTTGAATTGTTCGCGTCACCCTGTATTTCAAGCAGCACCTCGCGGTCTTGGGCCGCTATTGCTGCAGCGTTTACATCAGCGGCGGCGATACGGGCTTCCGCTCCCTCTTCCACCAACAGCTTGGCTTCTTCCAACAGTGCTTCGACCATTTCGTCTTCTGGAACAACTCGCACTACTTGGCCTTTGATGAAGAGGTGACCTCTCCCCTTGCCTGAGGCTATCCCGATGTCGGCTTCTCGGGCTTCACCGGGTCCGTTGACGACACATCCCATGACTGCGACCTGTATGGGAAGGTTTGCCTCTTCCAGAGCCGCTTGGGCTCGAGAGGCAATGTCAATCACATCCACATCAGCACGTCCACAAGACGGACACGCAATGAGATCGAGCCCGGTCCGCGCACGCAGCCCGAGGTACTCCAACAGGGCTTTCCCGGTCTTTGCTTCTTCAACTGGGTCAGCGGTGAGCGAGTAGCGGATGGTGTCTCCTATTCCCTCGTTCAACAACGTCGCAATCCCAGCAGTGCCCTTGATCAGTCCCCCGGGCAGCGGTCCCGCCTCGGTGACTCCCAGATGCAGCGGGTAGTCCACCTTCGATGAGAGCAGGCGGTATGAGGCAACCATTGAAGGCACGTGGGAATGCTTCACCGAGATCTTAATGTCGAAGAAGTCCACCTCTTCTAAGTAGCGGATCTCCGTGAGC
>CAXMSI010000160.1:0-4217 GCA_964196085.1 uncultured Acidimicrobiia bacterium
TCAATAAGTGCCTGTTCTCCTCCGTAGTACCCAGTCGCCCCATCAATGGGTACAAAGACCAACCCTGGCTCCACTATCTGCACACGGGGGATCATCTCTTCAATAAGCTGAACAACTGGCTCGAATCTGCGAGCATCACCTACTGGATCGTGCTCCACCACTTGAGCGTTAGGGAGCATCGACTCAGCTGCTCGACGCTGTACACCTCTCACAACCCCAGCGTTTCTGGCGAGACTGTTGGCAGCAATAACCTCACCATTAGTAGCCGCAAAAGCAGGTTCAGTCGGTGGTGTGTTTGGTCGGCGAAGCGGCCATGCGTCCCACCATACGCAAAGTATCCGTGCCATTGTCCTCAATTTCTAGCGTACGGGGCTGTCCCGACGCTCCTCGTCCCGTCGCACCTACAACTAGCTCACGCTCTTCCAGGTAGCCATATCCAATGCCGGACCCGTGCCACAGCACACTGTCCCCCTCAATAATTGTGTGCGCCACTCCACTCACCAGCCGCGTTTGGGAACGCAAAATCACAGATGTTTTCTCCCTTCTTGCGCTACTGGCAATGCGTCGTAGCACCTGACCAGACACGCCACGAGGCACTTCTGCGTAGATGGCTGGAACTCCCCGCAGCAACACTCCCATTACGTCAGCCCACTGCTTGGGATCGACAGAACGAACCATGACCAACCGCTCGGGAGCAATACCCACCTCCCACGCTGCCAGCGGGTTCACCCATCCATCAAGGTCTACTACAGCTACCGGGGCCTGCTGCGCTGCCTCAGTCAGTAAGTACAGGCCCAAACGGGTGAGCCCAGTCCCCAACTCCCCCACCAAGCCCACAACTCTGCCCGGGTCGACAGAGAGCAGGTTGACAGGTTTAGGCACGCGCAACGCCGTATCCCCGATGATGTCATCGAGCATTTTCCTATCGAGAACGTCCCCCGAGAAAGTAGGAAGCACACCGCGCCTTGGTTAGTGGAACAGCTCATCGTATCGAACATACGTTCGATACGCAAATGGTTTCCCCAAATCCCTAGGGCGACTCTGTTGAGGCGAAACACCGAACCTACGAGCTACCTCTCAACCCCTACGGAACTGCCGCTTCAGGCTCTTAGGCTCAGTTGGCAGTCAGTAGCTCGTAGCTGGGGTTCCTAGTCTTCTAGTTCCTCTAGCGTCTTGGGCCAGTCGCCCTTGAGCAATCGGGAAAGTGACCGGTCAGCCAGAAGCCGCCCTTCAGTTTGGCAGGTTGCACAGTAATTCGTTTCGTTGCTTGCGTATTGGATTCTCTGCACTGGCGATTCGCATACCGGGCAGGGTTCGCCGTACTTGCCGTGGACAGCCATGTCCTTCCGGAAGGCTGTGACCTTTGTCGGCCACTTGCTGGCGTGCTCTTCGAGGAGTCGGTCCCGGAACTCCACCAGAACTGTTTGGGTCGCCTCGAACAGGCGCTTCACTTCGACATCAGTGAGGTTTTGGGAGCGCTGTACAGGCGATAGCTTAGCTCTGTGGAGGATCTCGTCCGAGTAGGCGTTGCCGATGCCTGAGAAGATATGTTGATCGGTGAGGATACGTTTCATAGTGCGATTTTGACTTCGTAGAGCCTTCGCAAACGACCTAGCGCTTATTCCCAGTGGCTCGACTCCCCCACGATCATGTTCGGCAAGGCCGTCTTGTCCAGCCACGATGTAGAGCGAAGCGCGTTTCTTGCTGGACGCTTCGGTGATCAGCAGGGACCCATTTGCGAAGTCCATGGCGCCGTGAGCTCGCTTCCGAGGAATCGCCACTCCCCGATCCCTCCACTGCAACCGGCCCGAGATCATCAGATGCAGGACGGCAAACAAGTCGTCTTCAAACTCGAACACGATGCGCTTGCCAATGCGGTGCAAACCAATGACCTCCTTCCCCTCGATTGCTGAGATCGGGGGGTCGAAAGTTCGCATCAGGACGGGTGACACCAACCGAAACTTCTGTAAGACCTCTCCCTGAATCCTGTCTCGAAGCGCCGACAGGTACAGCTCGATGTCTGGGAGTTCGGGCACTAACCCAGGCCCGCCTCACGATATGTGCGGGCAGAGCTTAAGTAGTGTTCCACTCCGCTGTCGATCTTCTGAGCCAGCTCTTCACCAACCGGCCGGATCACCTTCGCTGGTGAGCCAACAGCCAGCATCCCCGCAGGGATTTCACGCCCTTCAGGCACCAGCGCTCCCGCAGCGACCATTGCTCCTTCACCGATCACCGCTCCATTGAGCACGATCGCTCCAATACCTATGAGGGCCCCGTCGCCAATCGTGCACCCATGCAGCATGGCCTGGTGCCCAACCGTGACTCGATTGCCCACCATCAACGGAAACCCGGCATCAACGTGGCAGACCACATTGTCTTGGAGGTTGCTTTCTGACCCTATGTAGACCGAGGCCAATTCTGCTCTAATCACAACCCCCGGCATGAGGACTGCGTTGTCGTGGATCGTTACATCACCCCATATCGTTACATTTGGACCAATAAATGCTGACGGTGAGATGCTGGGTCTGGCTAAAGGGATCATACTATCCTACCTAAGTGCTGCTCTTGCTAATGCCAGTTGCTGAGGTGTGCCCACATCGAACCAGCCGCCCCGCACCGGGACTGCCCTAATCTTCGCCCCATCATCAATCATTGCCCGGAGCGCGTCCGTGAGTTCGATCTCGCCGCGTTGGGATGGCTCGACCCTCTCTATGTATGCCCAGGCTTCGGGGCCCAGAATACCAATCCCCGAGTTGTTCCATGGTGTGGCCGAGGTTCCGGGTGGTGGTTTCTCCACAATGGATGTCACCCAACCGTTCCGATCAACTGTGACAGCAGCTCCACCGCTTGGATCCGCCACAGTGTTCACAGCAAGCACCCCATCAGCCCCTAAATGACCCTCTGCGACCTTTCGGTAGGTTTCATTACCGACCACGATGTCTGACCATAAGAACATGAACGGAGCTTCTCTCAGGTGTTCTCTTGCCTGGCCAAGTGCATGTCCGGTACCTAAGAGCTGATCTTGGTGGGAAAAGGACAATTCAAGTTTAGTAAATAGCGGAGCTGCTTCAATGACGCTTTCAGCTAGATAGCCAACAACAACAACAGCTTTCGAAACACCGGCCTTCTCGATCCCAGCCAACACTCTCTGTAACAGCGATTCATCCCCGACCTCTACAAGCGCCTTGGGAGTACGCTCTGTCAGAGCCCCCAACCGGCTGCCTCGGCCGGCTGCGAGGACTACTGCTTGATCGATCACGACGAGCCCCCACTTGGCCAGACACGCATTGCCGGGCCGCCGCCCGTCTCGATTGCGCGTGCCACAATCGCATCCACCTTGTTGGGCGAGCACACCGAGATTGCGTATCCGCCGAACCCAGCCCCCGTCAGCCTGGCACCGTAGGCGCCGGCCGACTTCATGGAAGCAACCACAGCGTCGAGCCGAGGTACGCTCACACCAAATCGAACGAGGCTGGCATGAGACTCGTCGAGGAGGCGCCCAAGTTCAGGGCCATCCGATGCCCGAATGGCTGTGGCGGCTTGGTCTACTCGAACGGCTTCGGAAAGAACGTGCTCGGCACATTTCCTACTCTCCGGAGTCAACTCTGCCACCGCTTCTATACAGCCAGGTACAGAGGAGACATCGCCCAAAACTAAGGATGGATTTGCGGGAAGGCCAAGAATTTCGGCAAGTTCTGTTGCAGCTGTGCGACACCTACTCACCCGACTGTTGTATCCCGCCTTGGCTTCTTGGCCCTTTGCTGCCGTCACCCCACTGTGAGCGGCGACCACGGCGATGTCGGAAGGCAAGGTGACATAGTCAGAAGTAAAGGGACTAAAGCCGAGCCGCATCGCTGTCCCTGCCTTGGCTCTCACGATGATGTTCTGATCCATAGTTCCGCCGGCCACGCCGGTAAGTCGTTCTGCCTTGACTGCCAGGCCAACCAGTTCGTCGATCGTCACTACCTCACCAAGGAGCTCCACGAAGACTCCTACCAAGGCAACAGTCAGAGCCGAAGAAGAGCTCAGTCCCCCTTGCGACGGTAGGTTGCTTGAGATCACGAGAGTTGCTGGCACTTTGAGTGTTCCAGTCACTGCTGCAGCTGCAAATGCGTATCGGTGCCATCCTGTCAGTCGGCCTAGCTCAGTTCCAGCATTGAGTTCCAGAGGGTTTGGAAAGGCCTCAGAGTTGATCTTGATAGGCCCCTTTCGATCGG
>CAXMSI010000161.1:0-4198 GCA_964196085.1 uncultured Acidimicrobiia bacterium
GGTGGCCTTTCATACATGCGCTACTCCATCTCTGAAACCGCTGAATATGGCGACTACACCAGGGGTCCTCGGATCATCACTGATGACACTCGAGCTGAAATGAAGAAGGTTCTGGCAGAGATCCAGAGCGGCGCTTTCGCACACGAGTGGCTTGCACAAGCTCGTGAAGGGGCCCCGTTCCTCCACGAACAGCGGGCAAAGAACCACGGACTTCAGATTGAAGAAGTGGGACACCGCCTTCGCCAGCAAATGCCGTTCATTGACGAGAAGACTTCACCAGAGGGAAAATGAGCCACTACAAGCTCGCCGTAATTCCCGGTGACGGGGTCGGCCAAGAGGTAACCCCTCAGGCTGTGAAGGCAATCACTGCTGCGGCCGACCGGTTTCAGTTCACTCTCGAACTACAGGAGTACGACCTTGGCGGTGAGCGCTATCTACGTACCGGCGAGGTCATGTCGGACTCCGTCCGCGACGAGCTAAAAGGATTCGACTCGATCCTATTAGGCGCTGTAGGTCTTCCCGCTGTACCTCCTGGGGTGTTGGAGCGAGGCCTCCTGCTGAACATTCGTTTTGCGTTTGATCAGTACATCAATCTGAGACCCATCAAGTTGTACGAGGGCGTGCCCTCTCCCATTGTTGGCCT
Organism: uncultured Acidimicrobiia bacterium; assembly: GCA_964196085.1. Classification (GTDB taxonomy): domain Bacteria; phylum Actinomycetota; class Acidimicrobiia; order Spongiisociales; family JAENVV01; genus CAXMPE01. The sequence continues at coordinate 644 of CAXMSI010000161.1, forward strand.
CACGCCTGATCGTCTCGACATCGTTGTTGTTCGTGAGAACACAGAAGGCACCTACGTTGGCACTGGCGGCGTGCTGCGCAAGGGGACACCCCACGAGGTTGCAACACAGAACTCGGTGAACACTAGGTTCGGAGTTGAGCGAGTCATCCGCGACGCCTTTGAACGAGCGAACAAGCGCGACAAACACCTCACTGTTGCACATAAAACCAACGTCCTGGGATTTGCTGGTGATTTATGGATGAGAACCGCAGAAGACGTCTCCCGAGACTTCCCTGAGGTCGCGTGGGACTACGTCCACGTTGACGCCCTGTGCCTGTATCTGATCAACTCCCCCGAACGATTCGACGTCATCGTCACCGACAATCTGTTCGGTGACATCGTGACTGACCTCGGCGCTGCCATTCAGGGTGGCCTTGGGTTGGCATCGTCTGGCAACCTCAACCCATCGGGCGCCGCCCCGTCGATGTTCGAACCTGTCCACGGCTCTGCACCCGACATTGCTGGCCAGGGTCTCGCTAATCCTGTCGCAGCGGTTCTTTCGGGAGCCATGCTGCTCGAGAGCCTTGGTCAGACCGAGGCGGCCCTTGCTGTGGAAACAGCAGCTCAGGAGGAGCTCAAGATTCTCGGGGCAATGGCAGGACCAGATATGGGCGCAACTACCGATCAAATCGGGGACCGAATCGCTTCACGGATCTGAATTGGCCGACCGCTACTAAGTTCTAGGCATGGATATTCAGCCGCGGTTGACACCTAAAGTTGCCAAGGGCTACGTCGATCTCGCGTGTGCTGGGATAGGCCGGGAGTATCCCAATGCTCCCCAACTTCTTTTGGGCTCAGCTACGGACCTTGAAACCAACCGAGCCCTCCACCCTGCTTTCTTCGGGTGCTTCGACTGGCACTCTGCAGTTCATTCACATTGGTTGCTTGTTCGACTGCTGCGATCAGGACTTCTGGATGATGAGGCGTCCAAGAACGCTCTCGCAGTCCTAGACCGACATCTCACGGCTGAGAACCTAACCACCGAACTGGAGTACTTCTCAAAGGCGGGACGCACGGGTTTCGAGTTCCCCTACGGGTGGGCCTGGCTGCTCCGCCTCTGGCACGAAGCCGGATCCATCCCCACCGGGCTCAAGTGGCGGGCGGCTCTCGACCCAATCGCTGAGCACCTTCTCAGCAGCTTTATCGAACGCGTCTCCTCTCTCGTCGCACCTTTGCGAAGTGGTGCTCATCGCGACCTGGGGTTTTCAACGGCCATCACCCTTGATGTCTTGAGATTGGAGGGCAGGACCGAAGCCTTCGAGTCACTCGCAAGCCACGCCCTACGTCTGTACCAGTCTGATACCAACTACCCCTGGGCGTATGAGCCATCGGGATACGACTTCACGTCGAGCGGACTCAACGAGGTATTGGTGATGCGCCGGGTACTCCCCCAGCAAGAGTTCTCCCAATGGCTCGCAGCATTCTGGCCATCGCTAGCTACCGGCGTCATTGGACCGGTGGCCGAACTGGTCGTTTCACCCGATGTGCTCGACGGACAGGGATCGCACATCGTTGGCCTATCGCTCAGCCGAAGTTGGGCCTTCGCCGAGATCGCAACCTATCGAGACCACACCCTCAAAGAAGAGTTCGAGCGTGCCGCTGCCGAGCAGCTTGGGCTCGGGATGTCCGGTGTTCATTCGGGCGGCTACATGGGCGAGCATTGGCTAGCCACCTTTGCCACCTTTGTCTTAACCGCAGCCAATCAGGCCTCACCCAGCGAGCATTAGCGTTGGCGGGCGCTCACCATGGTGCACGAGCCGTCATCGAGCACGGTGATACCCAGCTCAGCAGCCTTGTCAGACGCCTCTTTGGACTCGGCGCCTGGTTGAAACCAGACATTGTCCCAACCCAGCTCGGCCACCTCTTCAACAATAGAAACACCTAAGTGCGGGGGAATCACAACATCAACGATGTCAGGACGTACTGGAAGGTCACTCAATGTCGCGAACGACTGAACACCCTCAACCACCGGGGTCCCTGGGTTAACGGGCAGGACCGACAGTCCCTTGGCGGTGAGGTTCTTGAAGATCCGATTTCCGTACTTATGTGGGCTGGTAGACGCACCAACAAGGGCTACGGTCACTCGGGGCATATTGATAAGTGCGTGCATCGTCATACAGCTTGCAACCCAGCTACGAGAAGAATATTCCGCAGCCACCTAGGCTCTACCCATGGATTTCAACACTGTATTAGATCTGCGACGAATGGTCCGCAACTACACAGACGAACCAATCAGCGATCAGGTGGTCGAAAGAATTGTGGAAGCTGGGCGAAGAGCTCCATCTGCTGGCAACACACAAGGCCAGTCCTTCATTGTGATTACCGATCAGGATCGTCGTGCGAAGGTGGCTGAGCTTGCTGGAGAGGCTGGGTACGTTGCTCAGGGTTTTGACCCGTGGGTAAGCCGAGCACCAGCACACATCGTGTTGTGCGTATCGAAACAGGCTTATCTCGACAGGTACTCAGAGGCAGACAAGCAGGGAGCATTCGAAGACGAGTGGCCTGTTCCGTACTGGTGGGTCGATGCTGGGGCTTCCATGCAGAACATCCTGTTGGCAGCGGTCAACGAAGGACTTGCTGCAGGGTTTCTTGGAGTACACGCTCTCGAGGGGCTCAAAGAAGAGTTGAGGATCCCAGAACATGTCTCAGTGATTGGGGTGGTGACTCTTGGCCACCAAGCAAACGACCGACGATCGGGTTCCCTCAAACGCCCTCGGGTCGGCCAAGCAATCCATTGGAATCAATGGAATGAGCAGGCATGACGCTACCCAAGGCAGAAGCATTTTTCGTAACCGACGACGGAGTGCACTTCACAGCCACTCAATACTCACGGGGCCCTTGGTCGGAGGACGCCTGTCACGGCGGACCACCAACAGCTTTGATGGTCAGAGCTCTGGAACTCCTTGATCCAGAGAAGCAACTCGCCCGCATTACCAACGACATCATTCGCCCAATACCAACAACGGGCTTCACGGTCGAGGCAGAGATCTGGCGCCAAGGCCGCTCAGTAACTTCCGCTGCTGTTCGGATTCGTGTGGGTGACAAGATCCATGCTCAAGGCACTGGGGTTTTGCTCCGGGAGAGCCGGACTCCAGACGGCCTTCGCACCGCTGAAATCCCCGCTCCGATTTTCGAAGAAGCCCACGATGGAGCCTTCCCGGTGGAGGACAATCCGCATGGCATGCCAGGCATCTCATCGGCAGTCGAAGTGAAGTATGCGCCTGGCTCGGACGAAGGCCCAGGCGGCCCCGCGACTATCTGGATGCGAACCAGGGTGCCGATCCTTGAACACGAGGAGCCATCAGGATTCCAGAGGATTTCACCTCTATCTGATTGCGCCAACGGCGTCTCCCCAAACCAACCGTTCACCGAGATTACAGCGCTCAACCCTGATCTAACCGTGGTGTTCCACCGTGAGCCCCGAGGCGATTGGTTCGCTATGGATTCGGTGACTCACGCTCATTCCAATGGAGTTGGCGCAACCGAGTCTCGACTGTTCGATACTCAAGGCCCAGT
>CAXMSI010000162.1:0-4189 GCA_964196085.1 uncultured Acidimicrobiia bacterium
GTGTTGGAAAGGCCGGTCGGGTTCGAACTCAGAATGTCCTGGAACATGGACCTTGCGATACTTGCCAACAACGGATCCGTCTCGCTCAACAAGGATCTGCGTGTTGTACCGGTGTTTGATGCCATCTGCGTCAAAAAAGAGTTCTGCATACCCCAAGCTGAAGCCGACCATCAGTTCAGCAGCCCGATCAAACAGCATTTGGGTTTCAGCTCCGGGCATTTCAGCTTCGAACCAGGAGTCAATCTCTTGCTCGTCCTCGATCAGCCATCTCGGGAAGAATGTGGTCAGAGCCAGCTCCGGGAAGACGACGAGATCGCATCCGCGAGCTGCACCATCTTCTAAAAGGGCCAAGAGACGCACAACTACTTGAGTTCGCGTCTCCTCTTTCAGAATAGGACCCATCTGGGCAGCCCCGACCGTGAGTTTCCTCGTCAAATGATCTCTCCTTTGGTTCGATGCAGTGTCGCCTCAACTTTACAAAATGTCAAATAGCTTTTTGACATTTTGTAAAGCAGCATTATGATCAAATTCTTGCTGATCGATAGGAACTGTGAATGTCTGAGGTTGTCCGTGCTGCCCTAGTCCAATCTAAGTGGACGGGAGACTACGACTCGATGCTCGCGACAAACAGCGACTATGCGCGTGATGCGGCAAACGACGGAGCCCAGGTTCTTTGCTTTCAAGAAATCTTCACCGGCCCTTATTTCTGCAACGTGCAAGACCCCTCCTTCTACGACCTAGCCGAACCGATCCCGAACGGTCCAACCGTCACTGCCATGAAGAGCTTGGCCAAGGAAACGGGCATGGTGCTCGTAGTTCCCATTTACGAGAAAGTTGATGAGGGCACCTTCTACAACACCTCGGCGGTGATTGACTCCGACGGCGAACTTCTTGGCATCTATCGCAAGACCCATATTCCCCAAGTAGATGGCTTCTGGGAGAAGTTCTATTTCAGGCCCGGAAACTTGGGATACCCGGTCTTTGACAGTGCAGTAGGGAGAATCGGTGTCTACATCTGCTACGACCGTCACTTCCCAGAAGGCTGGAGAGAATTAGGACTCAAAGGCGCAAAAATCGTCTTCAATCCATCAGCCACTACTCGAGGCCACTCCAAATACCTATGGCAGGTTGAACAACCGGCAGCAGCCGTCGCCAATCAATACTTCGTTGGCGCCATTAACCGCGTTGGCAGCGAAGACCTTGTAGATACCGATTACTACGGGTCTTCCTACTTTGTTGATCCTCGTGGAGAGATGGTGGGGAACGTCGCGTCTGACACCGAAGATGAAGTCGTAGTCCGTGACCTCAACATGGCAGACCTCGAATCTGCACGCCGTCATTGGGCCTTCTACCGGGACCGACGACCAGAGGTATACACAGGGATTGCCAAGCAATGAGCCGCTGCACCGCCGAGTTCAGGATTGAGCCGTTTAACGAAGGGGCACCAGGATCACACGTGGTTGCCGGAGTTTCAGCCATTGAATCCCGCGGACTGACAGTCGAGATGGGTCCATTTGGATCCACGGTCTCAGGCCAGGTCGAAGAAGTGTCTCTGGCCGTAAGTGCAATGGTCACCGCGGCTGTCAACGACGGTGCAGAACGCGTTTTGGTCGAACTTCTGATAGCCCACTAGTGACCAGTAAACGCCACCCCCTCGCCAAGGCCATCGAGCCACTGCTGACTGCAGTTGGAGCGACGACTGTCCCTGCCAACGATGTTGAAAGTGGCGACATCACACTCGAATGGGATGGTGCACCCGCAATCGGCGTGCGTCTCGACAACCTGATCTCTCTCGACCGGCTTATAGGATCTGTCGAAGATCAGATGGGCTCTCGGCTTGCTGAACTTGACCGAGAAGATAAGCAACAAGCAGTCCGGCTCCTCAATGTGCGCGGTGCGTTTCTCCTACGCAAGGCAATAGAAGATGTTGCCGACGTTATGGGAGTGAGCAGGATCACCATCTACAACTACCTCAACCTCATTGAGAAGGGCCAGAACCAATGACCACAAAACTGGGTTTCGAGGTCGAGCTTCCCGACTGGGTACACGGGGCTGTTGACTTCAGCCAAAGCTATCCAACTGATGAATCGAAGATGGCGGTTGCCGTTAGCCTCGCTCGTACCAATATCGAGAGGCACACTGGTGGTCCGTTCGGCGCCGCAGTCTTTGACCTTGAGACCGGCAGGCTCCTCGGGCCAGGCATCAACCTAGTTGTCCCGACTAACAACCCAACTGCGCACGCAGAAATGGTGGCGATCTCGGTAGCAGCAAATCGCATCCAGTCGTACGACCTTGGAGTTAACGGGCCCGTGGCCCTGGTCACGAGCGTCGAGCCATGTGCCATGTGTCTAGGGGCAACACCTTGGAGTGGCGTCTCACGAATAGTGATCGGGGCTACGGACTACGACGCTCGCTCCATAGGATTCGACGAGGGCGACAAACCATCTGAGTGGAAGCTTCTCCTCGAAGGGCGAGGCATCTCAGTGGCTTGTGACATCCTGCGGGATGATTCAGTGGCGGTATTGCAGGATTATCAACTGAGCAACAAAGAAATCTACAACAGCAAGCAGTCTCCAGAGGAGACATTCCGTGCATGAAGTACAGGATCGAAGTTGGGAAGCTGGACGTTACGAGCGCCCTTCGACAATTCCGGAAGCGCTCGCCATCCTTAACGCCCATGCCGACAGGGTACGGGTCATAGCTGGAGGAACAGACCTCCTCCTCGAACTTCAACGCACAACCCACCGAGCCGAGATTCTCCTCGATCTCTCCTCAATTCCAGGGATCTCCGATATTGCTCTTGCCGACAACACCATTGCGATCAGCCCATTGACCACCCATCGACAGGCAGCTCAGTCCTCGGTCATCCAGCAGCTTGGGCTGCCTCTCGCCCAGGCAAGTTTAGAAGTCGGATCCCCGCAGCTCAGGAACCGAGCCACCGTTGTCGGGAATGTTGTCACCGCAAGCCCGGCAAACGACACGATCTCGGCACTAGTTGCCCTCGGAGCCAGCGTTGAACTGTCATCCCTGTCAGGCGTTCGAAATGTCCCGATCTCCCAGTTCCACACGGGAGTTCGAAAAACAGTCATGCGGCCAGACGAGTTGGTGACCAAGCTTCGCTTTCCTGCCATGAGAGACAACCAGAAAGCCATGTTCGCAAAAGTTGGGTTGCGATCGGCACAAGCCATATCCATCGTTCACGCTGCAATTGTCTTGTCAATGAACGGCAATGTTGTGACAGATTGCCGCATCGCCCTCGGCAGCGTCGCCCCCACAATCATCCTTGCCCAAGCCGCCGCGTCGCTTGCAGGAAAGGAACTGACGCAGGAATCGATTGACGCCTGTGCCCAGGCCGTAGCCGACGAGGTTCAACCGATTTCCGACGGACGGGCCACGGCCGAGTACCGCAAAGAAGTGCTTCGAGTCACAGTGGCGAGGATGCTTGGAGCACTCGCTCAAGGAAATGCAAGAGCCACCTGGCCTGACCGGATTATCACCCTGTCAGATGAGCGTGATGGGGTTCAACCGTCGCCGGCGTCCGTCACCGGCGCTGATCAGATCACTCTTACGATAAATCGAACCCCAGTGACTGCAAGCGGAGGCCTGAATGAAACGCTCCTTGATTGGATTCGAGGCAACGCAACTTCTCCATCCGGGGCAGCCCTCACAGGTACCAAAGAAGGGTGTGGCGAAGGCGAGTGCGGTGCTTGCACAGTTCAGATGGATGGCCAAGCCGTGTTGTCATGCCTTATCCCAGCAGTTGCAGCGTCTGGCGCCGAGGTCACCACGGTCGAGGGACTCACGTCGGCTAGCGATCAGTCCCTGCAGGAGTCGATGGTTGCCTGCGGTGCGGTGCAGTGTGGGTACTGCACCCCTGGTTTTGTTGTCAGCGGCTCATTGATGCTCCAAGAACACCCAGCGCTTTCAGAAAATGAGATCCGAGACGGTCTCAGCGGCAACCTCTGCAGATGCACTGGCTATCAATCAATCGTCCAGGCTCTCACCATTTCCCAAGGGAGCAGCCTGTGAGTATCGGTTCATCTCCGTCGAGAAGAGATGCTCCGGCGAAGGCTACAGGGGCTGCTCTCTACCCAGACGATCTGCACGCCCCAGAGAGCCTGTTCGCCAAGGTTGTTTTCTCGAATCAGCCTCATGCACGCATGTTGTCAATGCACACAGATGAAACCTT
>CAXMSI010000163.1:0-4132 GCA_964196085.1 uncultured Acidimicrobiia bacterium
AGAAGGGGGACACCGCCCCATTGAGGTGAGGCCTTGAGCCGGCGAACCAGCGAAGCCCTAGAACCGCAATCGACAGCACCGTTCAAACTACACATTTCCCACCGAGCGTGGGGTTTTCTAGATTTTGAGGTTAGGTATTCCACATAAGTGACCGATAGCTAGTGAATACATTCATTCATTATCCGTTCGGTGGTTCCCGTGCCAAAGAGACTTCTAGCTCTCATCCTCACAACAGCTTCGATCTTGGTGTTCATGGCGTCCCCTGCCTTTGCTGCGAAAGACAAGGCCTTTGTTGCCCTTTTCACCGACCAACCAGGAGCCCTTGACAAGGGGGGTTCGGCTTGGATTCCGCTGCTGTGGGAGTCCCAGAACCGTAACCTCCAACACTTTCGGGTAGTTGCAACCACCGATGCACCTGGTGTCACAGTTGCGTTCCCGAGCGAAGGGACCTTCTCAGGTCTCTGGGAGAACCAGTTTCTTGCCAAGAACGAAATCGACTTCACAGCTATCAACCTCACGGTCCCAGCTGACTTCGCAGACGCGGGCATCACCCTCAACGTGACTGCGAGCTACGGACTCAACGAGGGAACAACAAACACCACATCGCAGGAATTCACGGTGTACGTACCTGTGGTCCAGCACACCGGTGATGACCTCGTGCAGGTATCAAACGACTTAGGTTCGGTTGTTAGCGGAAGCGCAGCTTGGGTTGGAGTCCAGTTCAAAGGACTAGCTCCTCTGATAACTGATTTCAAGCTCTCGATCACTGATGATGATGGAGTGGCGTACATCCTGCCGCAGGGTGGGTACACCAGCTTGGATGCCAACGACGAGCTCGACAAAAACGAGACGGACGTTGCGAGGATGTACATCGACGCTAAGAAACTTGAACTAGGCACTTACACGCTAGAGATCCGATCAACATGGATGACAGCGGGCGAGGCGAGGTCAGCAGCCAGCACAGTGACCCTTGAGGTTATTGCAGGTTCGTAGCCTTCTTGTGGTTGGTTGAACCCTCTGGCTTCTAGCTGTAGCCACCATCTTCGGGTTTCTAGGCGGGGTTCCGATACACTTACATCCATGATTCCTCCTCGCCTTCAGGGTCTGGTTGGACCAGGCACTGATGTTGCGCTGCTCTCCTCCCTGTTCCATCAGTCAAACAAGCAACTCTTCCTTGTTGGGGGCTCGGTTCGAGATGCATTTATGGGCCGTTCTGATGAGAGCACCGACCTCGACTTCACCACTGACGCTCACCCCGAGGAAATCAAAGGAATTGTCGGTGGGTTTGGTGCGGTGTACCCGATTGGCGAGGCCTATGGCACCATCGCTGTCCATCGCAATGACATCGATTTTGAAATTACAACGTTTCGCAAAGAGATCTATCGGGGAGGGAGTCGTAAGCCCGAAGTCTCATTTTCTGACAACGTCGAAGAGGACCTCGGCAGGAGAGATTTCGCGGTCAACGCAATGGCACTTCGACTCGGAGCCGACCCAGAAGTTATTGACCCTCATGGAGGTCTCACTGACCTAGCTGCCGGCGTACTGAGGACCCCGCTGGGACCGGAGATTTCCTTTTCAGACGACCCACTCCGAATGCTTCGCCTTTTCCGGTTCATGTCCACTCTGGGCTTCGAACCAGCCGAACCAGCGCTGCAGGCGGTCCGAGAAATGGCTTCTCGGCTCAGTATCGTAAGTAGTGAGCGTATCCACCTTGAACTCAACAAACTCCTTGTTGGAAGCAACGTGGCAAATGCACTTCGTCTAATGACTGATACGGGACTGGCAGCAGAGTTTCTTCCTGAGCTACCAATGCTGAAGATGCAGGTGGATCCGGGACATCACCACAAAGATGTGTTTGAGCACACATTGGCTGTTGTTGCTAAGACCTCGCCGACTAAAAGGCTGCGACTAGCAGCGCTGCTGCACGATATTGGGAAACCCGACACCCGATCGTTCGAATCTGGCGGGGTTACTTTTCACCATCATGAAGTGGTGGGAGCTCGGCTTGCTCGTGCACGGATGAGGTCTTTGAAATACTCAAAGCAAGACGTGAAGGAAGTTGGACAGCTGGTCTTTCTGCATCTTCGTCCCCATACCTTCAAGATGGGTTGGACGGACTCTGCTGTTCGCCGATATATTCGTGATGCTGGCGACCTGATTGACGATCTAAACGAGTTAGTCAGATGCGATGTCACGACGAAGAATGCAAAGCGAGCCCGGGTGATTCAACGAAGCATTGATGACCTTGAAACCCGCATCGACAAGATCCTTGCCAACGAAGAGATCGCTGCGATGCGCCCACCCATCGACGGCACTCAGGTCATGGCATTCCTGAGTCTCAGGCCGGGCAAGAAGCTGGGAGTGATCATGAAGCGCCTCATGGAATACCGTATAGATCACGGGCCCTACGACGAAAACGAAGCCTATGGGCTCATCGGGGCTTGGACGGATGAGCTCGAGTTGACCATTTCTGACCCGTTCGCCCGGCCGGTGTCAACAAAGGAAACTGATGATTAACCGCCCACGATGGATTCCGATCGGTATTGCGTTCGTGATCCTTGGGGGTGTGTTTTGGGTACTGAGTTTCTACGGCGAGGCAGTCGAGCCAGTGGCGATCCCGGTGGTTACCTCCCAAGCCAGTACAACGACATCTCCCGACCGAACCACAACGGTGCCCGCAGCCGACGCCCCTGTCGACGGCTTCGTTGACGGCAGCGAAACCTCGTCAGACACGTTCTACCCCAACCTTGGCAACAGCGGTTATCAGGTCGAGCATGTTGAGTTAGTCATCGATTTCAGGGAGTTGCCGTTCCTCGCTGGGACCGCAACCTTCATCATTGAGCCGTTGGAGGGCCTTCAGAGCTTCGTATTAGACACTGGCGACCTAGAGATCTCAAATATCATCATTGATGGCGAGCCGGCGAGCTTCGAAGGCGGTCCCGAGCTACGAATTGCCCCTGCTGCGCCACTCCCAGCCAGGATGTTGGTCACGATGGTCATGGAGTACTCAGGAACCGTTGGCATCAGCGATTCTGGGATCAACGTGTTGGAGTCTGGAGTGAGGGCTAGTGATAGTGGAGGCTGGTTCAACGTGAGCGAACCCGACGGAGCCACCTCATGGTTCCCTGCCAACGACCACCCGCAGGACAAGGCAACTTACACCCTCAACTTCACGGTGAATCCTGGAGAACAGGTAGTGACTTCTGGAACTCGGGTCTTCGAAGAAGAGGACCTCGACCGTTTCACAGTCGTCTACGAAATGAATGCGCCAATCGCTCCGTATTTGGTCGCCCTAGGGATTGGTGAGTTCGACATCATCGAACACGGAAACATCGGTGGCGTATTAGTCACCGACTACGTTGAGAAAGGGCTTGATCTACCCCATGTACAAAAGGTTCTTGCTGACCAGCCAGCCATGATGGAGTTCCTCTCGAGCATCTACGGCGACTATCCATTCGAAACATATGGCAGTTTGGTTGTGGATTCTGACTTTGGTGGGGCGCTGGAGGAACAGACACTGTCTACCTTTGCCCGCGGCGCGGTTCAAGAAACGATTGTGGTTCACGAGCTAGGTCACCAGTGGTTTGGCGACTCGCTCTCGCTGAGCGACTGGTCAGACATTTGGTTAAACGAAGGTTTCGCCACCTACACCGAGTGGCTTTGGATTGAACACACCAGAGGCCAAGAATCGTTTAGGGAGACAATCGAAACGAACTACGAACTCATCAGCGGCGCAGTGCTTGACGCAGAACTCGATGAGACCCTTGCTTGGCTCGAAGGCAACTTCCCCCCTCCAAAAGAAATTGGGTCCGACAACCTCTTCAGTTGGTCGGTCTATCTCCGAGGCGGAATGACCTTGCATGCGCTGAGAGTTGAGGTGGGAGATGAGGTCTTCTTTGAGATCATCACACGCTGGGCGACTGAAAACCGGCACGGAAACGTGACCACCCAGATGTTCGTTGATCTGTCACAGGAGGTGAGCGGTCGGGATCTCAGGGCATTCTTTGAGGGGTGGCTCTACGACGAACAACCGCCGGCCATTCCTGAGTTGGGGTTAGAGCCAGTCCGATAGCTGGGCATGGATTTCGTCCGTATCTTCAGCCAACCGCTGCGATACCGTCTAGGCCCAACC
>CAXMSI010000164.1:0-4082 GCA_964196085.1 uncultured Acidimicrobiia bacterium
TCCTTTGCCAAATCGATGACTTGCCCAAAGGCGTCTTCGTTTGGCTTCTCGCTGTGTCGTTTCCGACCAGCGGAGGGGAACTATAACAGACCCAATTTTGCCATTGCAAGTTCTTCCGTCTGTTTTCTGGTTTTTATTCTGTAAGGGCTAGAAACCGCCGCTTACCAACCTGGACAACACGCCCAACGAGGGCGGTCCTGCCGTAGTTAAGCTCAGTGAGCGGCTCACCATCAATCTTCACAGCACCCTGTTCGATGAGTCGCCGTGCCTCACCATTAGATGTAACCAACCCGGCTGACGAGAGCACAGCTGGGAGGAAAATCTCCTCCCCCTCAGGCAATGAAGCTGTAGGCACATTCTCAGGAATCTTGTGCTGCTTGAACAGTTGATCAAACGCAGCCTCAGCTCCGGCGCCTTTACCTGTGTGATACTCGTCAACAATGGCACGCCCGAGCTGGCGTTTGAGGAGTCCAGGATGCATAGTTCCGGCTTTCAGTCGCTCCAAGAGGCCTCGGATCTCTGTTGGTGGGGTCCGCGTAGCTAGGGTGAACCAACTCTCCATCAGATGATCGGGAATCGACATCACCTTTCCAAACATGTCGTTGGGCTCGTCTGTCACCCCAATGTAGTTCCCAAGCGACTGCGACATCTTCTGGACCCCATCGGTCCCAACAAGCAATGGCATTGTCAGCACCACTTGTGCTGGCTGGCCATGGCGCTGCTGCAGAGTACGACCCATCATGTTGTTCCACAACTGATCTGAGCCACCCAACTCAACGTCAGCATCGACCGCAACCGAGTCCATTCCTTGCAGAAGTGGGTACATGAACTCCATCACCGAGATCGGCTTGTTGTCCTCGAAACGATTCGAGAAGTCCTCTCGCTCGAGCATTTGGGCAACTGTGACGTGTGATGTCAGGCTAAGCACGTCTTGCATATCCATGGGTGCTAACCACTCAGAGTTGTATCGAATCTCAAGGTTGTCGGGAAGCAAGACTCTCGAGAACTGATCCAACAAATTGTCCGCATATCCCTGAACTTCTTGTTGCGAAAGGCGCTTGCGAGTCTCGCTCTTGCCAGAAGGGTCCCCAACCTGAGCGGTGAAGTCTCCAACAATGAGGACTGCTGTGTGCCCCAACTCCTGGAAGTCGCGAAGTTTACGCAGCACAACTGCCCAGCCCAAAGTCACCGAGGGTGCAGTGGGGTCCATACCGAGCTTGATTCGCAGTGGTCTACCTTCTTGAAGCTTTGCCCGCAACCCATCCTTGGGTAGCAGTGTGTCGGTCCCGCGCATTAGCTTGTCGAGTTGTTCATCAATGGTCATGGAAATCCCTTGTTCGCTGCGACAATAGTGTCGATACATTCCTTTAACGACGATCATTACAAGGACTTATGATCCGCCACCTTCGTTTCATCGCACTCTTGCTGAGCTTCATCACGGTGCTCGCCGCCTGCGATGGAGAGATCCAGCCGTTGGAGGACCCTGGTTATGGTGACCTCAGCCAGACCTCAATTGTCTATGCGGCCGACCGCACAACCGTCCTCGCGGAGTGGCACGTTGGCCAAGACAGAATCCTGGTGGACTACGAGGACCTGCCGCAAACGCTCCTCGATGCGATCGTAGCCATTGAGGACGAACGATATTGGAGTCACCCGGGCATCGATCTTCGAGCCATAGCGCGAGCACTCGTAGCCAATATCGAATCGGGAGAGATCGAGCAGGGCGGTTCAACAATCACCCAGCAGTACATCAAGAACGTCATCCTGACCCCAGAAGTGACAGTAGAACGGAAGATCGAGGAAGCCACTCTGGCGCTGCGCCTCGAAGAAACCCTCACCAAGGAAGAGGTTCTTGAGCGTTACCTCAACACTTCCTATTTTGGTGACGGGGCTTATGGCGTCGGTGCAGCTGCTCGCCATTTCTTCGCCAAGGACGTGCAGGACTTGACCCTTGCCGAGTCGGCATTGCTGGCTGGCGCAGTCCAACGACCAACAGCTACCGACCCGACCGACTATCCCGAACGTGCCATCGCACGTAGGCGAGTTGTCTTGAACCAAATGGTGACGCTTGGTTGGGTCGACGCAGATCTCGCTGCAGAAGCCGACGCAGAGCCACTGAACCTTGCCCCCCAGCTCCCTCCTTTTCAGACGCTATACCCATACTTCACCAAGGAGGTCGAGAAGCAGCTTCTAGCTGACCCAACACTGGGCGCCACCGAAGCCGACCGGTATAACTTGCTGTTCAAGGGTGGGCTCAGTATTTACACGACGATTGACCCAGTCATGCAAGAGTTGGGCCACCAGGCACTAGAGGCGATTCTTCCCGACGGCGGACCAAGTGGGGCCATGGTGGCTATTGATCCTTCGACGGGCTATGTCAAAGCCATTATTGGTGGCCCGGATTTCTATGACGACACCAACCCCACTGCCCAGTTCAACCTCGCTACCCAGGGACGCCGCCAGCCTGGTTCGTCATTCAAACCTTTCGTGCTCGCTGCAGCGCTTGAGCGGGGGTTCACCCTCGGTTCAGAGTTCGGACGCGGTAACGGGGTAACCATCGAGACGCCTTCGGGCCCTTGGAAAGTCTCCAACTACAACGGCGCCACGTTCCCCGACATGACCTTGCTTGACGCCACGCGGTTCTCTGTCAACAAGGTATTCGCCGAGCTCGTAGATGCCATTGGACCCGAAGCGGTTGTCGAAGTCGCTCACGCTGCTGGCATCGAGTCGGCTCTTGAACCATTCCACTCTATTGCACTAGGCGCCCAAGAAGTCTCTGTATTCGAGATGGCCTCCGCGTACGGAACTTTCGCCTATGAAGGTATCCACATCTCCCCCACTCTCGTGACGCGAATTGACACCGCCGATGGTGTCAACTTGTGGGCGTCGACCCCAATTGTTACCGAGGCCATGAGTCGCGAGACAGCCGACACAGTTACAGCTGCTCTTTCTGAAGTTGTTCGTGCTGGTACCGGCACGCGGGCCGCCATTGGGCGCCCGTCAGCGGGGAAGACTGGCACTACACAGCAAAATAACGATGCTTGGTTTGTTGGATTTACCTCAGACTTGGTGGCCGCGGTCTGGGTTGGCTATCCGGAGGGCCAGATCTCGATGGTTCCGCCCATCACGCCAATCAAGGTCACTGGCGGGTCATGGCCAGCGGAGATCTGGAGCCTCTTTGCTTCCAACGCCCTATCTGGAACGTCATTCGGGAACTTATCTACCGTTGAGGCGGGTTCAACCGTTCGACTCGCTGTTGATACTTCCACGGGTTACCTGGCTGGCCCCCTCTGCCCAGGTGAGCATGTCATCCAACTCGATCTCGACATCGAGAACGCCCCAACCATCGTGTGCCCCATCCATAACACCTCAATCATTGTCAACGCGGGTGCGGCGGAAGTGCCATCAGTGATTGGTTTGGGCTTGGCCGACGCCGTCACCAAGCTGTCAGATGCCGGGTTCAACGTTTTCACTGAATGGGACAAGGTTGACTCTATTGCCGATGGAACCGTCTGGGCTCAGGTCCCAAGTGCTGGCGCACCCTCTCAACTTGAGTCGCCTGTCACTATCACTATTTCAGGGTATGAGCCGGGCAGCGTTGTTCCCTTCGTCCTCGGCTTCCCGCAGGCAGATGCTTTGGCACAGCTCGCTGAATTTGGGATCACTGCCTTGGTAGTAATCGAGGCAGAATCAGATGCCGCCGCAGCCGCTGCCAATGCCGGCACCGTTTGGGCACAGGACCCTGGCCCTAACGATCCTATTTCGGGGCCAGTGACGCTATGGATCAATCCCTGAATAACAGCCACGAATGAAACCCAATGGGTCTACTTGCTCGGGTCTACTTGTTCCGTCTTACGATCAATTTTGGGGGCGTTGCAGTCGTTAGCAAAGGCCAGTACTTCAGCTGTCCGTCCATCCTTGCTTTGCGTGAAAGTTACAATCGAATCTGACATGGCGCTCTCCGTCCACCGAGACCGAGTGACCCGCTCGGTGAGGTCGCCTCGCTCAGCCCAATAACTCTTCACCGCTGAGATCGTGTCCTCAGGGACACCAGGAACAATGAAGCTCGCCACCACAGTCAC
>CAXMSI010000165.1:0-4020 GCA_964196085.1 uncultured Acidimicrobiia bacterium
CATCACGACAATCAGCTGCTGTCAGTCCCCGCTGTCTATGATCGGATGATGCCAGAGAACCCCAAGTGCCCAGACTGCAACGAGTCAGCAGTCCCCGTCCTCTTCGGTATGCCTGCCTGGCCCATGATGGAAGCCGCGGAGGATGGACTCACGCTCTCGATGGAGCCTTCACACCTACCAGTCCTGCGAACCCACATCCCCCCGGACAGAGTGCTGCGGCGCACCCGTCCCCTCCAAAAGGCTCCAACCGGCTTCACTTGGCACCCGAGGTTCCAACGCCGAAAAGGAGACGTGCTGTGGACGAGGTGTGGACGAACGGGCAGGGCCTGAGTTCCGGTTCGGGTGGCTCACACGGAATGGCCGCATAGGCAAGGGATTTTTGCGACCCTCAAGTTGACTTGGCTTTCGTCCGACCTCTGCCCTACGGAGGCAAATCCAGCAGAAACTACAGATAATTGCTTGGTCGAAAGCAGTGGAAGCATGCAAGCCGGGTCCTCAGTTTTTCTGAGGAAATTTTCTGGCAATTCTTCTCGAGACCTGTCGACAGGCAGCCGCCCAGACTGGCGACATAGGCAGCCCTCAATTCAGCTGCACAGATACCCAACACGCACGTGCCACCTCGAACCAGTGACCTCTGCCATGTTTCTGGAGTATCGGGTTTCGCCGTTCGACTAAAGTGGCTGCATGGCGAAGGTACCTGCCGTTCAGTGTTCGACCTGCCTGAAGATTGCCGTACCCAAGATACGTACGTCGCCACCGGGAATCATCATGAGGGGTGATCTTGTTGCTCCAGGACTCAAGCAACAATGCCAACTTCGAGCTGCCGAGCAGGAGAGGCTGGAGCAGGTGTCAGCCTCAAAGGCTCGCCGGTTCGGCTGGTGGCACTCCAAGAGACTTCAATCCATTCAGGCTGATGGGCACGCCCCGGTCGTCGTATGGGCTTACGTCGAAGTACTCGAACTTTCTGATAGCGGAAGCCCCTAGCAAGCGTCCGGGCACCGGCGTAATGACCGCCAGCCAGGGCAATCCGTGATCACCACAATCGGAGCACTGCCTGTCTGAACCTGTCCACCAGCACTCCGGTTTTGATGTCTGAGGAGGCTTGGACAGCATGCCGATCGGCGAGCAATTGCAGTCCGCCTTGTGGACAGAATGTGGACGAAGCGACGAATAACTCGAAGCTTCCCTAAGAAAAGTTGTGCCAAGATCCGTAATAACCCCATACCTATTGGGGAAAAGGGTGGTGGGCCCTACTGGGTTCGAACCAGTGACCTCTGCCGTGTGAAGGCAGCGCTCTCCCGCTGAGCTAAGGGCCCCGGGGGCCAAACAGACTCAGCCAGCGGCTGAGCTAAGGACCCGGGAATACAGGAGTGTAGTGCCGTCACTACTTCAAGGAACACTGGTTGAATGGAACGGTGAAGCCCTTCATCGCCCTCTTGCTCCTTCTGCCAAGCATGATTCTCTCCCCTGCGCGGGCACAGGATACGCCCAATATTGAAGAGGACGCTCGGGCCGTGCTCATGATCGGTCTCTTCTCCCCCGACACGTCACCGGAGCTCCTTGACCATTTGACGTCCGGCGGCCGGTCTGTGCTGCTATTTGGTGGCGCAGTACGAAGCCGCTCCCGACTGATTCGACTCACTCAGGAGCTTCATTGTGCTGCCGGAGCCCCAATGCTCGTGGCCGTCGACGAGGAGCCCGGCCCAGTTACCCGCCTCGATGGGCTCGTAGCTCCTCTGCCAGACCCCAACGGTGCCGACCCCGGAGAACTCCATGCAGCGGCCACCGCCTTGGGAAGGGACCTCCGCCAGCTCGGGATCAACCTTGATCTAGCGCCTGTAGTCGATGTTCCTCGTGGGCCTAACCCAGTCCTACGGAACAGAACGTTTGGATCCGACCCTGCGGTTGTGGCCCAACTTGGAGCGATCTTCGTGGAAGCCTTGGCAGAGTCGCGAGTTGCCTCAGCTGCCAAACACTTCCCCGGGCACGGCCTTTCGCGGACTGACCCTCATGTGAGCGTGACGAGAATCGTCGCCCCTCTTAGCGAGCTGATCGACATCGACTTAGCTCCGTTCCGAGCACTCGTGGGCGCAGGAGTGGCCGCAGTGCTGGTAGCTCACCCAATCTACGAGGCCATCGACCCAACGCTACCAGCAAGCCTCTCGCCAGCCACCTATGAGCTTTTGCGCAGCGATCTAGGCTTCGGCGGGGTTGCGATCACGGACGGACTCGGAATGCGCGCTGTTCGCGATGGACGGTCGCTGGAACAAGTATCGATAATGGCAATCTCAGCGGGGGCCGACCTGCTGATTGTGGAGGGGGTGGTTGACGTGGAGCGAGTCGTCGCCGCCCTTGTTGACGCTGTCGAAACTGGGGCATTGGAAGCGAGTCGACTGGCCGAGGGAGCGGATCGAGTGCGCTCAGCCGCTAGAGCTACGGCCTGGCCAGGGTGTATAGGAGGGAGTGCACACTAAGGCCCAAGAGTTAGTTAGCATAGCTAAGTGAATTCACCCAAGGCCACAGTCCACTCCCAACTCGCTCCCCCCTTGCGACTAGCAATTGGTCGACTGGCACGGCGACTTCGCCAGGAGTCGGTGGACAACCTGACCCCATCTCAGCGGTCGATCCTCGCCAGCTTGGATCGCCACGGCCCGCTTCGCATGGGTGAGTTAGCGTCGATTGAGAAGATCTCCGCCCCAAGTATCTCGGGTATCGTGGGTCGACTTGAGGGTCGAGGACTGGTGTCACGAGAGACAGATCCCACGGATGCTCGTTCCACGTTGGTTCGCTCCACTCCCGAAGCAAGTTCGATCCTGAACGCCGTCCGTCAGCAACGCTCTGCCTTCCTCGCCTCCCGATTGGAAACTTTTACAGAGGCTGAGGTCAACACCTTGAAAGAAGCCACCGAGCTCCTCAAGCGGCTGGCAACTGACCAATGACCTCGCCTCCCTGGGCGAGGCGAGCCTTCTCCGCGTTCCACATTCCCAACTTCCGCCTCTGGATCTTCGGCCAGACGCTATCGGTCTCGGGTAACTGGATGCAACGCATCGCCCAGTCGTGGCTCGTCCTTGAGCTCACTGGTAGCGGAACTGCGCTCGGCTTAGTAGTGGCAGTGCAGTTCCTTCCCATCCTGCTGTTCTCTCCCCTTGGTGGGTTGGTGGCTGATCGCTTCAACAACCGCCGACTTATCTTTGCGACACAGGCAGCGGCCTCCTTCGTGGCTTTCATCCTCGGGCTTCTCGTCGTGACTAATACGGTGGAGCTGTGGATGGTCTATGTATTGGCAGCGGCGCTGGGACTCGTCGCGAGTATTGACACGCCAGCCCGGCAGACTTTCGTACTTGAGATGGTGGATCGAGCGCATCTCAAGAGCGCCGTCAGTCTCAACTCAGTCATCGTCAATCTGGCTCGCATCATCGGACCAGCGTTCGCGGCCCTCTTGATTGCAACCGCGGGCTTAGGTGTGTCCTTCCTTGTCAATGGCATCACCTATTTCGGCGTCATTGGGGCACTCCTCTACATGAATCTCGACGAGTTACACGTCGCTCCTCCCCAGGCTCGAGAGAAACGTCAACTCAGGCAAGGTCTCGCCTACGTGCGGGCCACGCCGACGGTGTTGGTACCCCTACTCATGATGCTGGTGATTGGCACCTTTGCCTTTGAGTTTCAGGTCATTCTCCCGCTCTTTGCTCGATTCACCTTTGGTGGCGACGCGACCACCTACGCCACCATGACAAGCTTCATGGGGGCAGGCGCGATGGTGGGTGGGTTGGTGACCGCGTCGCGTCGCAGTCGTCCTCCGGTGGCGCTTGCAAAGGTGGCGGCACTCTTCGGACTGGTACACCTCGTCCTCGCCTTTGCGCCAACACTTGCCATGACTTACGCGACCATCACCCTATTAGGAGGCGTCTCTGTTGCCTTCATTGCGTTGGGCAATACCACCGTGCAGTTGGCGGCTGCACCAGAGATGCGAGGCCGCGTGATGGGCCTGTGGGTGGTCGCGTTTTTGGGCTCAACCCC
>CAXMSI010000166.1:0-3987 GCA_964196085.1 uncultured Acidimicrobiia bacterium
ACTGCTGTCTACACCGAATACTCCTACGGCGTGTCTGATCGTGGGGCTTCTGTACGGATCCCCTGGCAGGTTGAGATAGATCAGAAGGGCTACCTTGAGGATCGACGGCCAAACGCCAACATCGATCCATATGAAGTCGCCAATGTCATGGTTGAAACGATTTGCGGCTCAGCGGACGGCGATTTGTAGAGGCGAACTTGTTGACGAGTTAGCGAAGGGCCCTGCTGTTGAGCAGGGCCCTTGTTGCTTCATGCTGAAAGATGGTGATCTTTTGGAAACTGTTGGCCGAGGTCCCTGCTGCCCACCAGGTAGCTCTACGCATTATGTTCGCATTCCCAATGTTGGTGCTCATTGTCTGGCTTCGCAAGAAGCCAACACCTCGTTTGCGGCGGGCGACCGTTCTGAAGCTGTTGGCTGCCAGCGCCTTTCTTTTCACCAATTGGGTGCTGTTCCTTTGGGCCATAAGCGTTGGTCGTATCGTGGACACGGCACTGGGCTACTACATCAATCCTCTGGTGAGCGTCGTGTTTGGTGTGATGATCCTCGGCGAACGCATGAGGAGGCTGCAGTGGGCGGCCGTCGGACTGGCTGGCGCTGGTGTGTTGTACCTCACTATCACTCTTGGTGCCGCGCCTTGGCTATCGCTCGCCATTGCGATGAGTTTTGGTCTTTACGGCCTCATGAAGAAGCAAACACCCGATGCCGACGCGTTGCATGGATTGGCGATTGAGACGTCGTGGCTGGCCGTGGGATCTTTGGGGGTTGTCGTATTCGCGGGGCTTTATGGCACGAGCCCCTTCGATGGTGCGTCCGTTGGGCTGATTGGCGTCATGGTGTTATCCGGAGCGGTAACTATCTTCCCGCTGTGGCTCTTTGGTAGGGCAGCCCACGCCATCCCGCTGAGCAGCTTGGGAGTGCTCCAATACTTGAACCCGACTATCAGCCTATTTGTTGGCATACTGCTCTACGGGGAGTCAATGGCAGGCGATCGGCTAGTCGGATTCGCATTGGTGTGGGTGGCGTTGGCAGTGTTCGCCTATGACTCGCTGGCTCACCTGAAGGCCGAAGAGAACTAAAAGACTTCGGGGCACCAAGGCTCGACGTGCCAGCCGAAGAGCAGGTCTAACTTTTCCACAGCGTCGGGACTTCCAGTCACGTTGCCACTCGAAAGTAGGTGTGCACCATTCGCCCCTCCAAGGTAAAGAGATCCGAGGGCCTCTGGGGTGAGATTTACTTCTGGCGGAAGGTCGCTGGGGGCAAGTGCCCCGACCCCTGCTTGGTTGATACTCAATTGCCAAGTCCCGGTATTCCAGGCACAGTGGGCATCATGCACAGCGAAGACGATGGACCCGGGCGTTCGGTATGTTCGGCTCTCAAGCGCAGGCACAATATCTATCACTCGAATCCAAATGGAGTCCCAGGTGCGCTTGGGTGTGAGCTCTCTTGGGTTGGCAATCCAGCCACTAAGTGGGTCTAGGCGAGGGCGATGGGAAGCGTTGATTCGGCTCACGAGATCGATGTCGAAGATGAACTGCCACATTGACCGCTCTGCTTGAGCGTCCAGACCCATGACCTCCACCAGATTGAGGACAAGAGTGTCTCCGTCGGGAGCCGTCCGATAGATCGCGTAGGCAACGTCCTCAGATCCCCGCTGCAGAACTACGAATCTTCGTGGCAATCGGCCTTTCCGGCGCTCAGGTTCATCAGCGATTATTCGCGAGTGCCACCACGCAGAACTGCGGCTGTTCGCTCCGGGAATACCAGCGGTCGCCTGTTCGTAGATGGCCGGAAGCGCTTCCTTGGCACCGGCTTCATCGACGAACCGAACTGAACCACGAATGTCAATAGGGCTCTTGAGGTGAGCCGACGACTTGGCAAGTTCCCAAGTGCTCTCTGTATTGGCCACGCCAAAGCCGAAGCGGCCGTAAATGCCAGTTTCAGAAGCCCAAAGCGAGGCGACTGGCTCGCCTCGCTCCTTTGCTGCCACCAAATCGGCGGCCATGAAAGAGCTCAGGATGCCCTGACGTCGATGTGTCGGAGACACGGCAATAATGGTCACCGCAGAGGTCGGAATCGATCCTCCAGGAACCTGCATAACAAAGGGGAATGAACCGTAGGTTGCGACTGGTTCGGGGCCATCAAACGCGGCAAGAAGACGATCGGGGCCAATCAAATCCTCAAGTAGTTCTCGAGAGAACTCGGAGGGTTCGAAGCTGAAGGTGACTCCCATTGCCTTGAGGAACGAATCGTATTCCTCAGGTTCTGGAACCCGGACTTCTACCACCAACGGTTAACCGTTGGCAATTGCGAGTGCTACTGCTACCTTCGACACGAAGTCGTCAACCGCGGTCGAGAACCGCTGGATCGCATCTCGGCGAGGGACCGTCGACTCGGAGTTGACCAGGCCGTCTAAGGCCTTTTTGGCTTCATCGACTGGAGCAACTGTGGCATCGATGATGTCTTGGTGAGGTAGTTGTAGTGCGGCCATACTTGCCGGAGGAAGCGAGGCAGAGACTGAGTTGGACCATGTTTGTAAGGTCGCTGCGGCCTCTTGGAACGCTGTTTTTGTCTCGCCGTATTTGATAGTACGAGCGTCCCAGCCGGCATTCGCGTCGACGAGTTGGGTGTTTGCAGCTTCAAGCTCAGCGACAAACCCTTCAAGTTGGGCGATGTAAGTAGTTACCTCAGGGTCCACGGTTGGGGCCGTGTCTTCGGTGATGACAGCATCGTCCTCGGTGGCGTCGGGGCCTGTCGTGTCATCAGAGGCGATGTCAGCCGGAGCGACTGTGACATCTGGCAAAGTAGGAGTGATTGAGCTTGTAAAGACATAGGTGAACCCCACCATTGCAATGATGATGAGTGGAAGGATCCAGCGTCCAGGCTTTGGGTCAGGCTTGTGTTGCATCAGTTGTTAAACGATAGTCGCTTCCTGTTTGGTTCCCAGCTTCTCAGATAATTTTCTTGGGGCTCCTTCGCAGGGGGGTTGAATTGGGCGCCTCCGTGACGTACCTTCAGTGTGCGGCGGGTTGGATCGGAGTTGACCAATGGAGCCGACCAGTGAGTGGGATCGTGATGAGGTGTTCGAAAGAATCCCATGGAAACATCTCTCAAGAGACATCGGCAAACTATCCGTACCTCAACGGCTATTGGCACTGGTTGGGCTTGCGGTGGTTGTGGTTGCCGGACTGGCTCTGGCCTTCCTGCCGGACTCCACGCCTCCAGCCCAAGCCGTCCTGTCCGCCGTCACCGTTCCCATTGCTGCCCCAACCTCAACGACCTCGGCGGTGGAGACGCTTCCACCGAGCCCTATCTCAGAGGCCGATCTATATGCCGAAGCCCCCGGGGCGGGTGAACTGCGTGCGATGATGCTTGCCGAAATTCATCTGCGCTCGGTCGTGTCGAGTGAGTTGGTCTACGTGGAGTGGACTCGTTCGTTCGAAGTGTCTGTTGTGGGTGATGAATGGTGGGTTGACGTGATGGCGGGGTTGCTCAAGGTCGAAGACGGAATGTATCTTCCAATGAGCCCGTTGGCGCTGCGGGTGGGTGTCGACGTTGACGGAGTCTTGTGGTCAACACCCATAGGGTTGGTCAAGACTCGTGGCCACGAGGTTCGCGTTGGAGGCGTCGAGATTTCGCCTGAACTCGTCGCGGAGTTTTCGGAGTCCGTGAGCAACTCCGGACTGTTGGTCGAAGTGGTAGATGCCGGGCTGTTGGAAGGAGTTCTGTGGGGCCTTGTGGCCATTGAAACGCCTGATGGCGTGATGATTACGGTTGAAGTGTGGCCAGATCGCAGTTGAGGGTGGTGCTACTCAATTGCTGGGTTGATTTCTGGGTTGAACTCTGTTTCGAGCACGGACATCGCCGCCGGGGCGATAAGGTTCCAATCACCCGCCGGGGACTTTGTAATCGAAATGAAATCAGCCGTGAGGAAAATGCTGCGCACTTCCGTAATCCTCAACAGTTCAAGAACAAACGGCCTATCTATTT